>NZ_CAXQGS010000020.1:0-28531 GCF_964223445.1 Cytobacillus sp. | reverse complement strand
GTTCCTTCGTGGGCAAGGCGCTTCCGCTTTTCTGAACCAAGAACGTTTCCTTACTAAAAGGTATATGCCTGAAATATTCAATCTTTCCCTTTCGATTATGAAAAAAGGAAGGGAACAGGGTGCTGCCTATCGAAGTAAAGAAGATGGCATAGTGTTTTACAGCCAAAAGCGCTAAAGGAGGAGATCTCTTTTGGATTTCAAAACGGCCGATTTATGTGATGACCACAGCAAAGAGCTGCTTATTTGCCAGCAGGAGTTTAAATCTTATGGGCAAAAAAGAAAGTTTTCCGGTCCCATTTCAACGGTTAGAGTGTTTGAAGATAACGTTCTGGTAAAAGAAGCACTGGAGTCCATTCCAGAGGGAAGTGTGCTGGTGGTGGATGGCGGCGGATCAAAAAGATGCGCCTTAATGGGTGATCGGCTTGGTGAGATTGCCCAATCAAGAAAGCTTGCCGGAGTAATTATATACGGCTGTGTTCGCGATACTGTGGAGCTAGGAAGCCTGGATATAGGAATCTTCGCACTTGGCAGCAATCCTTTGAAAAGCCGGAAAGAGGGAAAAGGGGATCACGATATACCTGTCACATTTGGCGGGATTGACTGGAAGCCGGGAGAATATGTATATGCAGATGAAGATGGCGTAATTGTCTCTTCGAAAGCTCTTATCTAAAGATGAACACCCGCTGTTAAGCGGGTGTTTTCTGTTTATATTCACTTTCCTGCTTAACATAGAATACCGTATTTAAAAGGGGGTGCACCATATGTTTATGATCTTTTTATTATTTTGGGCAGCCGGCATTTATCTTTTGTACCGGAGCAGGAAAGAGGAAGAAGAGCTTTTGGTACTGAAACTGATTGGTTATTATCTATTAGGCACATTTACTTTTAGCTTTAATGGCATTGTTTTGCCAGTTGGGTTTGTCATCAGTTTATTCCTAAAGCCCGGGCAGAACAGAAGCGTGAAGCGCGGCTCTGCGATCTTCGGGCTGGTCATAATGGTCCTTGGCCTTTTTTATTGATGCATTAAATTGCCGGGAGGCGGATGCCATCGTAAATGCCATTCATAAGGCTATCAATCCTCTATAGCCGCTTCCTTTTCAATGCTGATTTCTTCCGGCAGCATTGTTGACGCTTTCGGAACCTGGCGGGGCTCATAATCAATTTCATCAGAGGAGTATACTCTGATTACCACTTGGCCATGCATAGCTTTTGCCCGAATGAGCAGGGGAGAGCTGTAACGGTTCCTAAAGGTGAAATCCGGGCCATACCAGCTTACAGTTGCATCCCGGCCAGGCGGTACATAGGGAACCTTTTTGCTGTGGGAATAACGCTCGATCACTTTAACGCCTGCCCGGTCAACTGCATTGAATAGAGTTGAGGAAACCTGGCAGATCCCGCCCCCGATATCTTCTGACAGTTCCCCTCTAACGATAACCGGTGCACGCTTATAGCCCTTCCCTGCCGTTCTTTTGCCGACAGCACGGTTAAAAGAAAATACTTCATTCGGAAAAACAACATAATTATCAAGTGCTTCGGCAGCAAGCTGAATATTATGGGAGCGTGAGGCGTTATTCGGATTAAAGTACGTAACATACTGGCCGATCATTTTAACCCGGATATGGGAGATAAGATCCCGATCCACTCTCGGGTATACGGGGAGTATTGGGATCTCAATTTTAGCCGGCCCGTTACTATAAAAATATGTATAAAAAATATCTGTGAATGCTTTGCGGTGCAGTATTTTTCCAGGCTTCTCGGCAATGACGCGCCCGCTTTCGCCTATGTACGCGTTCATAGGCGGAATATACGTCTGGCGATCTAATTTTTCCAGGAGCTGAGTGAACCGTTCACCGTCCACTAGCGGAACCTCGGGAAACGGCAGTTGATATTCTGACCTGTTGACACTTGCAATGGATCTGCCGTCATGTTCAATGGATAAGTCATCAGGTAGACTGGCAGTTTGAGTTTGTGTTAATAGCATGATCCCCAATACCCATGAGAATTTCATATCGCTGGCGCACCTCCGACCTTAGTATGAGCAGGAGAGAATTGTTTCATGTGCCGAAAATATGAATGATTATAGGTCCCCTCTTTGAACTGCTGCCATGAAGCCATGTCATCATGAACCGGACTGCTGCAGCATTCTCTGACCGTTAGAATGCCCTTAGCAAACTCTTCCGGAAGGTTGAATTCTTTAATTGATTATGGAATATAGTGTAATAAAACTTTAGTGAGGGAATGAGGAATGTGCAGCCAGTCAAGGCAGAAATAAGCCGGTTAACCGATTTGCTGAAAAGCAGCCAATCTCAGGATGGCTCCTGGGCGTATCCGTTTGAAATTGGAATCATGACTGATGCTTATATGATTATCCTGCTGAGAACGCTCAAAATGAAGGATGAAGAGCTAATTCAGAAACTGGCGGAGAGAATAGAAAGCCGCCAGGATGAAAGCGGTGCGTGGAAGCTTTTTAAAGACGAAAAAGAAGGGAACTTATCATTAACCATTGAAGCCTATTACGCCCTTTTGTACTCAGGCTATAGACAGAAGCATGACCCGCATCTGGCAGCTGCACGGAAATTTATTTTATCAAAGGGCGGAATAAAAAAAGCAGGGGTTTTTACGAAAATCCTGCTTGCCATGACAGGCCAATATCCATGGCCTGCCGTTTTTCCAGTGCCCATCGAAATTGTGCTGCTCCCTCCATCCAGTCCAATCAGCATCTACCAGCTTTCGAGCTTTGCCAGAATTCATCTCTTGCCGGTGATCGTGCTTGGCAGCAAAAAATTCAGGCGAAGAACGGAAAATAGTCCGGATTTGGACGAAATCTATGGAACAAGGGACAGAGAAGAACTATGGGAAGAAAGCCGATCTGATGAATGGAGAAACCTTGTTAACATTCTTGCCGGCATGGCCGAAAGCTTAATTGGATTACCGGATCGGCTCCGCAGTATGGCATATGAGGGAACAAAGCAATATATGCTCGATCGGATTGAACCGGATGGAACATCATTAAATTATTTCAGCAGCACGTTTTATATGATTTTTGCCCTCCTCGCTATCGGCTATTCGCCCAAAAATCCAGTCATTATCAAGGCGGTGAAGGGATTAAAGGGAATGTCCTGTAAAATAGATGGACATATCCATTTTCAATTCACTGACGCTAAAGTGTGGAATACCGCTTTAATTTCCCACGCCCTCCAGGAGGCGGGTGTGGATGATTCAGATGCAGCGATTCTTAAAGCAAATAAATATTTGCTGTCAAAGCAGCATACCCTTCATGGAGACTGGACGGTCCACAACCGCGAGGGACTTCCTGGAGGCTGGGGATTTTCAGACTTCAACACTTTACATCCTGATGTGGATGATACGACCGCCAGTCTGAGAAGTATTCACAACCAAACAGGAGTGGTTTTTGAGAAATCCAGGCAGAGAGGAGTGCAATGGGCTTTATCCATGCAAAACCGTGATGGAGGATGGCCGGCATTTGAAAAAAATGTGGATAATCGCCTGCTGAATCTAATCCCCATTCAGGGAGCAGAGTTTATTCTTACCGATCCGTCCACAGCAGATTTAACAGGCAGGACCATTGAATATTTAGGCACCTTTTCCACAGGAGCCGAAACTTCAATTAAAAAAGGAATAGGCTGGCTGAAAAAGAATCAGAGGAGAAACGGTTCCTGGTATGGACGCTGGGGGATTTGCTATCTGTATGGAACCTGGGCAGCCCTTACCGGCCTCGCCGCTGCAGGGGAAAAGGCAGATGAGGAATATATCAGAAAAGCGGCAGAGTGGCTGAAGTCTGTGCAGAATGAAGACGGCGGCTGGGGAGAGTCCTGCAGAAGCGATATGGAAAAACGCTATGTACCATTGGGAAGCAGTACCTTAACACATACTGCCTGGGCCGTGGATGCTTTGATTGCCATTTCTAATGAAAACAGCCCTGAGATCAGAAAAGGCATAGCCTTCCTGATCCGCGAAGGACAAAGAAATGACTGGACAAACGATTACCCAAAAGGGCAGGGAATGGCAGGTTTTCTGTACATGCACTATCACAGCTACCGGTATATTTGGCCGCTTTTGGCTCAGAGCCATTATGAAAAGAAATTCATGCAAAAAGGAAGCCCCGAATGATTGGGGCTTCCTTTTTTTATAGGCTTATTAATTAGGGATTTTGCGGATAATTTTGTGGTTTCGCTCATATTACTGAAATTTCGCCGATAAAACAGAGATTTCGCTCATAACTTTGGAGTTTCGCCGATAAAACCGAAAATTCGCTCATAATCCTTCTCATTATCTTTTCTCCTCGTCAACCAGCTGGCAGTCTGCTGAGGAATCATCTTTATTTTTATCAAACCAGAGCTTGTACATGGCCTTCCCGTCACTAAGCGTGCCATCTGCCATATCCATTGGCAGCAGGGCGAAAAAGACGTAATAAAAGGAGAAATATACAAATTGGTACCACAGCATGTTAGCTTCCAGAATGCCAATCCGGATCAAGTAATTTACAATAAAAATACTCCCTATGTTAAAAATAGACCCTCCTAAAAAGATAAGAGATTTGGTCAGTTTATTGTTGTATTTTAAAGATGTAAACTTACACCCTCCATACCAGAAGTAAAACCGCCTAACCTCCAAAAATCTCATACAGAATAGTATTTTGCCTGTGCCAATGATAACCCGTATCCCTTTTCCTCCAAAAAGGCCTGCAAAGAAGATATGACCCAATAAATGAATCAGTGTGACCACTGGGAAAACCACAAAAAAGGCTTGAATGAATTTCAAAAAATCATCATACCCAAACACGGGAAGACCTCCATTTCAATAGATGTATGAAAAACCTGCGCAATGCAGCATCATTATTTGTTTGCCTACCCCATGTCTACCCCGCATCTTTCCGTATTAACGTACATTCTTTTTCCATATTTCCCATCTTGATTGAAAAAGTCCGACCATCTGCTACGTCTCAGGTCTTATTTGAAAATAAAGCTGAGGCTCGTTATAGCATTCTCATTAAACAGGTAAGATGAAATCAAGAAAGGAGGAAACGAAAATGAAAAAACTTGGATTACTGATAGCAGGTGGAATTGCAGCCATGGTGCTGATTTCAAATCTTGGCCCGATCGTGGGTCTGGCAGTAAGCGCGGCGATTCTATACTTTGTGTTGAAACAATTTTTAAAAGCAGAAAGCACGATGGGAAAAATCGGCTATGGAATCATCGGGTTCATCGCTTTGATGGCCACCGCTTCCAACTTCCCGGCAATCTTAGGGCTTGCAGCTGCATACGTTCTATATCTGGTCTATAAAAAGTGGAACGATTCAAGCTCAAGTGTAATGGAAGAAGACAATGACCCTTTTGCTAACTTTGAAAAGCAATGGGCGGATTTAAACAGAAACTAAAAAAGGAGAGATACAAATGGCAAACCTATTAACGAGAATCAAAGATACAGTAATGGCAGACCTTCATGAAGCATTGGATAAAAAGGAGAAAAAGAATCCAATCGCACTCTTAAACCAATACCTTCGTGAATGTGAGCGCGAAACCGAAAAGGTCCGCAAGCTTTTGGAACGTCAATATACATTGAAGGAAGAGTTCACTCGAGAATGCGAGCAGGCGAAAAACCTTGCAGACAAACGCAAGCGCCAGGCAGAGGTTGCATCACAGGCAGGTGAAGAAGAACTCTATCAGTTTGCAGCTCAGGAGCAAATGCAGTATGAAGAGCGTGCCAGCCGTTTGAAGGATCTTCTGAACCAGGCTGTACAGCAAATGGGTGACCTTGAAAGAAAATACGAGGAAATGAAGCATAAACTGAAGGATATGCACATCCGCCGCATGGAGCTGATGGGCCGTGAAAACATCACACGCGCCAACCACCAAATGGATAAGGTGCTTGATCAAAACAATGATAAGTCCTTTACAAGATTCCAGGAAATCGAATCCTATCTTGACCGTCTTGAACATCAGGTGAAAAGCTCCTATCACCGCAGCACAATCGATGCCCGCATCGCCCAGCTGGAAAAAGAGATGGAGAAGAAGCCTGTACTGTAATACAGCCTACTAAACTTGAAAAGTCTGTAACATGCAAAAAAACAATAAATACTCCTGCCTGTCCTATCTTTTTCCCAAAAAAGATAAAAACTCTTTCTATTTTATGAACAAAAAATGGTATTCTAAAAAGGCGTAGGGATACTGCGCCTTTTATAGTCTATTGACAACAGCGCTTGCGCTTTTCTTATCATTCCAAAACACAGAAGGGGGGATGCCTCATGAACATGAACAACAAAAGCGATTATATGAGCTGGATTATCATATTGGGCATTGTCTTTCTCTTTGTGGAAATAGCCTTTTTTAATAGCGGCGTGTTATTCTCTCTTCTAGTGCCGATTGGAATGGTATATATCGGAAGAAAGAGGATGCCTAAGAGCTCCGGAAAATGGCTTTTCTGGCTTGGGCTAATTTTTCTGCTCATCAATATTTTCAGCATGATGACTCTGAAATTCTTCCTGCTGGCAATTCTGATTCACCTGCTGATTCAATTTGGGCAGTCGAAAAAAGATCCTAAACGGATTCAGCCGGAGTTCAAGGAACCGGCAGTGAATCTCCAGAAAGAAACAGTCATTAAAAAGAATCCTCTTTTTTCCAATATATTTGTCGGCCAGCAAAAAACACCTGAGCAAGTATACGAATGGAATGATATAAATATACAGACCGGCATAGGCGATACGGTCATAGACTTAAGCTATACGGTTATTCCCAAGGGAGAAACCGTTATTTTCATCCGCAACTTCATCGGAAATGTGCAGGTGCTTGTGCCCTACGACGTGGAGGTTAGTGTCAGCCATTCAGCCATTGTGGGTAAGGCCAGAATCTTCGAGCACGAAGAATCAAAGATGTTTAACCAGCTCCTTCAGCTTCAAACTCCCGGCTATGATCAATCAGGACAGCGCGTTAAGATTTTCACTTCACTTGCAGTCGGGGATATCGAGGTGAAGCGCGTATGAGTATCATTCAGCGGCAGATTGCCTGGGGAGCGGGCATGTCCCTCTTTATTCTTGCTGTCCTGACAGCTTCTTTTTTTACGATGTTTCCCATTCCAGGCTGGCGGGATCTGTGGGAAACGGAAATACTCGATATTCCGTTTATCTTATTTGTGCCGAGCGTAAGCCTGGCTCTTGGCCTGATCTTTGGATTATTGTCAGGCATTTACTGGCGCCGGCAGCTTTTTGCAGTGGACACTATGCTTCACCAGGTGGAGGAAGGCCGCCAATTGGATGTGCAGGAAACGGGTAAAGAATTGCAATCCATAGCAGTCAGGGCCGAGAAAATTCAAAAGCATATGGCAGATCAGGCGAAGATTTCTCAAAAACTGGCAAATGAAAAAGCGGAAGATATCGAGAACAGGATGCAGGAAATCGTTTCCCAGGAACGGAACAGGCTTGCACGCGAGCTTCACGACTCTGTCAGCCAGCAGCTGTTTGCAGCATCCATGATGATGTCCGCGATTACTGAAACCCAGCAGGATCCGGAAGACAGGCAGGCAAAACAGCTGAAAATGGTGGAAGAAATGATCCATCAGTCACAGCTGGAAATGCGTGCCTTGCTGCTGCACCTTCGTCCAGCGGCCCTTAAGGGGAAAAGCCTCCAGGAAGGAATTGAAGAGCTTCTGGTCGAATTGCTTCAAAAAGTATCTATGGAGATTGAATGGAAGGTAGAGAATTTTCCGCTTGATAAAGGGGTGGAAGACCATCTATTCCGCATTCTTCAGGAAGCTGTGTCTAATACACTCCGCCATTCAAAATCGCAAAATCTTGAAGTCCTCCTGATTCAAAGAGATGATTATGCCATACTCCGGGTGGCTGATGATGGAGTAGGTTTTGACGTAGAGGAAACGAGGGCCGGCTCCTACGGCCTGCAGAACATGCATGAGCGGGCTGCTGAAGTTGGCGGAAGCATGAAAATCATCAGTGTAAGAAACAAAGGAACCCGTCTTGAAGTAAAGGTTCCGATTATGTAAATAATGTCTGCTGCGAGGCAAGACTAAATACTGAGGGTGAGGCCAATGATTAAAGTTTTATTTGTGGATGACCATGAAATGGTTCGGATTGGAGTTTCTTCCTATTTGACGGCACAGCCGGATATTGAGGTTATAGGAGAAGCCGATAACGGGAGTACAGCTATTGATCTGGCACTCGAATTGAGGCCGGATATCATTTTGATGGATCTCGTTATGAAAGAAATGGACGGCATAGAGGCGACCAGAAGAATCATTGAGAAATGGCCGGAAGCTAAGATCATCATTGTGACAAGCTTCCTTGATGATGAAAAAGTTTATCCGGCATTGGAGGCAGGAGCGACAAGCTATATGCTGAAAACCTCTAAAGCAAGTGAAATTGCTGAGGCAGTCCGCTCAACCTATCATGGACAATCAGTGCTGGAGCCGGAAGTGACCGGTAAAATGATGGTGAAAATGAGGCAGAAAAACCAGCAGCTGCCCCATGAAGAACTGACGAGCCGCGAGATGGAAATCCTTCTTTTGATGACAGAAGGCAAAACGAACCAGGAAATCGCCGACGAACTTTTCATTGCCTTAAAAACAGTCAAAACACATGTGAGCAATATATTAAGCAAGCTGCAGGTGCAGGACAGGACCCAGGCAGTCATCTATGCCTTCAAGCACTCGCTGGTTAAATAATGTTCTGGAGAGCTAATTGTGGGATTAGCTCTTTTTATTTTTGCCTGAATGATGAATGATGAACCAGAAAAAAATGATTCAGAATCGGCTCATGAGGGTAACAATAAAACCAAACAAAAAAATTTGGCGGTGATGAGATGTCTGTGATTGCTTTATTGAAAAAAGGAAATAAATCATCGGGGATGGCGGCAATCGGAAATACGGCACTGGCAATTGCCAAAGGTCTGGCAGCTTTTGCAAGTGGGAGCGGGGCCATGCTTGCCACAACCCTTCATTCTCTTGCAGATGCACTGAACCAGGGGTTTGTGTTTTTTGGCAGTGCGCTTGCAGAAAAGGCGCCAACCAAAAGGTTCCCTACAGGATTTGGCCGGGTGATCAACTTGTTCGTATTAATTGCTGTTATTGTCATTTCTATCATGGCCTATGAAACGATACATAAAGGCTGGGAATTGATTCAGCATCCAAAGGAATCAACCGACCTTTGGCTCAATGTGGGAGTTATGCTTCTTGCAGTAGCAGTCGATGGATTTATTTTATTAAAAGCGATGAAAGAAATCGGCCATGAAACCAGGACTCCAGCCAAAGGATTTGGCATAGTGCCTGTTGCCTTTAAAAATGTCAGGCTTGCATCCCCCCCAACACGCCTGGTTTTTTATGAAGATATTATTGCGACATTTGGTGCCTTACTTGCCCTTGTTTCGATTTTAATTGCTCATTTTACAGGACTTTACTTCCTGGATGGGGTCGGCACAATTTTAATTGGACTGCTTCTGGTGGGCATCGCTGTGAAAATTGGATTTGAAAATACGTTAGGCCTGATTGGAGTAGCGGCACCAAAAGATATTGAAGACCGTATCGCCCAAATTATTCTCGGTGATCCTCAAGTCGTGGATATTAAGCAGCTGCGGCTGATCCAGGAGGGAAGAAGATATCATGTGGAGGGGTATATTGAGCTGGTCGAAGGCCTCACGCTTGCCGATGCGGATGATATAAAAATTGGTGTAAGAAATCAGCTGCTTGATGACCCTGATATTAGTGATGTAACTCTTGGTATTCTTGAAACAGACCAGATTCAGACGTGGAAATAATAATGAAAAGGAAGCCTGAACCAAAGGCATCCTTTTTCAGTAAGTATAATTTTTTCTAAACAGTTCCTATAAAATGCACATTATTTTTGGAAAATGCAGGATAATACCCATTGCTTTTGAATTGAAGAAATATTAAAATAAAACTAACTTATTTGAAATGGAGGTGGAGAAGAGATGATTGGAACTGTTTTGGCACGTGGTGAATGGATTGAATTCCTGACAATTTACCGTGCAATTTTTCATGGTTTTGCTGTTAACGGGACAAGTCTGTCCTTTTTTAGCAAATTTCATATGAAAACAAAACAGTGAAAACATCTCTTTAACGCGCATTTCAAGAACGGTGAAGGGGGCTTCTTCAAGCTCTCTTTTTTTATCCCGTTTAATTGCGGTGAGCTTCGCATCCAGAGTAAGGAATCTTGTTGCGTCAAGCTTTCATATAAGTCTGATTAAATGAACTCAGTATAATGCTGACGCATTTTGGCAGCAGCAGCTGAGTGGCCGGCGCATAGCCGCATAGCTAACTGTGAGCAGTAAATCGTCCAGTAAAAGCTTCATTTTATCAGATTTTATCTAGGCCATAGGAGAATGTTTCCTATGGCTTTTTTATGTATATTTTTATAAATTTGGAGGAATTATCTATGATCGCATGCAGCGCACAGCAAGCCGGAAAAACTTACGGCGGAAATATCGTGTTTGAAAATATATGCTTTGAAATTCATGAGAAGGACAGGGTTGGTTTGACAGGAAGAAATGGAAGCGGAAAAACGACTCTGTTTAAATTGCTGGCTGGAGCAGAAGTCCCGGATACAGGCAAGATTCATTGGAAAAAGGGTTGTGAGATTGGCTATCTGGCGCAAATTCCAGATTATCCAGCTAGTATGAAGGCAATTGATGTTTTAAAAACAGCTTTTGCTTATTTGCTTGAAATGGAAAAAACGATGAAGAAAATGGAACAGGAGATGGCGAATGAAACGGTTCCGGATCAATTAAATAAACTTATTGGAGAGTATGGGGAGCTGCAGGATCAGTTTGCACTGAACAATGGCTATGAAATGGATAGCCAGATAGACCGCATCTCAAATGGCCTCAATATCAGCAGTCTTCTGAACAAGGATTTCAGCAGTCTAAGCGGTGGAGAAAAAACAAAGGTATGCCTCGCCCACATGCTCCTGAAATCCCCGAATCTGCTTCTGCTGGATGAGCCGACCAACCACCTGGATATTAAGGCAGTAGAATGGCTGGCAGATTTTATAAAGAATTATGAAGGGACAGTAGTGCTCATTTCACATGATCGGTATTTTTTAGATGAAACGGTCAGCAGGATTCTGGATTTGGAAGATGGAGAAATCACCCCTTATCAGACAAACTATTCAGGCTTTGTAAAAGAGAAAGAAGAAAGGCTGCTGAGAGAGTTTCAGCAATATGAAGAACAGCAGAAAAAAATCAAGAAGATGAAGGAAGCCATCAAGAGGTTAAGAGAATGGGCCAATCAATGCACCCCGCCTAACGCGGGTCTCCATAAACGGGCAAGCAGCATGGAAAAAGCTCTCCAGCGTATGGAGAAGCTGGACCGGCCAGTATTAAACCGAAAAAAAATGAATATGGATCTTGAATCATCTGAGCGGAGCGGAAAAGATGTGGTTTTAATGAAAGAAGTAAGCAAGTCTTTTGGGAGTAAGCACTTATTCCAAAACGTCAGCATGCACATCCAATTCCGCGATCGGACCTCTATTGTCGGGGATAATGGAACAGGAAAATCGACTTTGGCCAAAATGATCCTGGGAGAGCTGGAACCAGATGCAGGGGAAATCAGGAAAGGAAGCAGCCTTAAAATTGGCTATCTGTCACAGCATGTTTTCTCAAGAGCTGATGATCAATCGGTAATTGATACTTTTAGGGAAGGGCTGACTATAACAGAGGGAGAGGCACGCCATATTCTTGCCGGTTTCCTCTTTTATGGCCATACTGTTTTTCGTAAAGTATCGCAATTGAGCGGCGGTGAAAGAATGAGGCTGCGCCTGGCCCAGCTCATGCACAGGGATATTAACTTTCTTATACTTGATGAACCGACCAATCATCTTGATATCGAATCTAGAGAGGTACTCGAAGAGGCACTGGAAGAATTCAATGGAACGATTTTGGCTGTCTCTCATGACCGTTATTTTATCAATCGAATATTCAGCAAAATTTACTGGATTGATCAAAAAGAACTTCATTATTATGAAGGGAATTATGATTGGGCCAGAAAGAAAATGGAGGAGAAGCGGAAAGAGGAGATTGTAGTGCCTGCAGTTAAAAAGGCAAAGATAGAGGCTGTTTTTCCGAAAAAAAATAATAAATGGCTGGCACCAGAGGAATTAGAGTACGCAATTGAACAAATTGAGATTAGTCTTATAAAATTAGAAATGGTTTTGGAAAAGGAAATGGATTTAGAGAAGCTGCAGATAGCTTATCAAGAAAAAGAAGAACTTGAAAAGCAGAGGGAAGAGCTATACGGGAAATTGGATGCTATTTTATAAAAGCGAGTGAAGGCTAACAAATGGGTTAGCCTTTTTTTATTCATTATATTGAATTAATATAAAATTATTTTAAATAAACCTTTCAGTTTTCATCTATTTCCTGTATAGTAATATACAAAGTTGAATAATTATTTAAATCTGAATAATTTTACGATATTTTCTATTAATAATAAGATCATTCAAAAGAAGAAACGCTATTCAATATTGAATAATTTTTTCGGA
Source organism: Cytobacillus sp. (assembly GCF_964223445.1). NCBI lineage: Bacteria > Bacillati > Bacillota > Bacilli > Caryophanales > Bacillaceae > Cytobacillus > Cytobacillus sp. Next base: position 16,011 of record NZ_CAXQGS010000020.1, on the reverse strand, counting down.
GGGACTAATGAACAGCTTTTTCATGGACTGGAATAATGATAAAGAAGTTATATCCTCAATGGAAGAAGACATTATGGTAACCAATGCAGACGGAATAATTATAAAAGTCAGTAAAGGAAGCGGCAGCCATTATGGAGTTGAACCGGAATCTCTCCTTGGCGAATCTGTATATGATCTGGAAAAAAAAGGGGTTTTCAAGCCTGCGATCACTCCAGAAGTATTAAAGAAAAAGAAAAAAGTCATTCTGGTGCAAAAAGCCGGATCAGGCAAAAAGATCCTGGTTACCGGTATTCCAGTATTCAATGAAACTGGAAAAATCGATCATATTGTCAGTTATTCCTACGATGTTTCGGAGCTTCTTGTTATAAAAGAATATCTGAACAGCGTTGAAGAAGAAATGGCCAGGGTGAAAAGCGAACTGGATCTCCTTCGCAACAAGAGCATCAAAATGGATGGCATGATAGCTGACAGCCTGGCGATGAGAAATATTGACGAAACCATCAGAAGAATCCGGGATGTAGATGTCACAGTCCTGCTCCTGGGTGAATCAGGTGTCGGAAAATCGGCTCTCGCTAAATGGATACATCAAAACAGCACGCGAAAAGACGGTCCGTTCATTGAAGTGAACTGCAGTGCCATTCCGGAATCCATCTTTGAAGCTGAGTTTTTCGGGTATGAAGGCGGTGCTTTTACAGGGGCAAAGAATAAAGGCAAAATGGGATTTGCTGAAATGGCAAAAGGAGGCACGCTATTTCTTGATGAAATTGGTGAACTCTCAGCCCATCTGCAGGCAAAGCTGCTGAAATTCATACAAGACAAGCAGTTTTATAGAGTGGGGGGGACAAAGCCGGTTCAGGCTGATTTTCGTCTCTTGGCAGCAACAAACAAGGATCTCGAAAAAGCAGTTGAATCCAAGGATTTCAGGCAGGACTTATTCTTCCGGCTGAACGTGGTGCCATTGAAGATTCCGCCTTTAAGGGAGAGGAAAGATGATTTATTTGCGCTCATTCATTATTTTCTCCACTCAATCTCCAAGAGGCATAATCGGGAAAGACAGCTGGACAGATCCCTGGTCGATCACTTGCTGCAGCTGGAATGGAAGGGAAACGTAAGAGAACTTGAAAATCTGATGGAGCGGCTTATCGTGACAAGCACCAGCCTGATGATTACAAAAGAGGACCTGCCTTATGAATACCATATGCAAGGAAAAAAAGATGGTTTTATAGATTATGAGGGACAATCTCTTCCTGCGATTTTGGAAGATGTAGAGAAGAAAGTATTAATCAATGCGAGGAAGCGTTACCGAACCACAACTGAAATAGCGGGTGCCCTGGGGATCAGTCAGCCTTCAGTAGTAAGAAAATTAAAAAAATATGATTGTTAATACATACTTTGGCATGAATATTGCATTAAAGAATAGCAGAGCAAACATAGCATTTTTCATCTATGCAGGATTCAGGAGGGGAAAGTATGAACGGAGAAAATTGGATTCATCTTGTCGGGAACATTTCAAACTTATTGGCGCCAAGCATGGCAAAGGATCACCCTAATTTGCCGGTGGTTAAGGCGGAAGGCTGCTATTACTACGGTGTCGATGGAAAAGAGTATTTGGATTTTACATCAGGCATCGCAGTGGAAAATGTCGGACATCGCCATCCAAAGGTTGTACAGGCTATTAAAGACAGTGCAGACCATTTGGTGCACGGCCCGTCAGGCGTTATCATCTATGAGTCGATTTTGAGGCTCGCAGATGAGCTTGGAAAAATTACGCCGGGAAATCTGGATTGCTTTTTCTTTGCGAATAGCGGGACTGAAGCAATCGAAGGAGCTATTAAGCTGGCAAAGTATGTCACGCGGAGGCCCTATGTTGTCTCCTTCACAGGCTGTTTCCATGGAAGGTCGATGGGGGCGCTAAGTGTATCCACATCCAAAAGTAAATACCGCAAGTTTCAGCAGCCGTCCTGGCTGACTTATCAACTTCCATATGCGGATGAGCGGGATTGCCCTTTTGGTGAAGATCCTGAGGAGTACTTTCCAAGAAAACTGGAAAAGGATGCCGAAACACTCTTCAAGCATCAGGTGGACCCGGAAGAGGTTGCCTGCATGATCATTGAACCGGTTCTCGGGGAAGGAGGCTATATCATTCCTCCGAAGAGATGGATGCAGAAAATCAGGGAAATCTGTGACCGGCATGGAATCCTGCTGATATTTGATGAAGTGCAAACCGGCTTTGGGCGTACTGGAGAGTGGTTCGCCGCACAGGCTTTTGATGTTGTGCCGGATATCATGGCAATTGCAAAAGGAATCGCGGCAGGATTGCCGCTAAGCGCAACTGCAGCTTCAAAAGAATTGATGGAAAAATGGCCGCTGGGTGCCCATGGAACAACCTTCGGCGGAAATCCGATTGCCTGCTCTGCAGCATTAGCGTCCCTTGAAGTCCTAAAAACGGAAAATCTTTTGGAAAACGCAAAGCAAATGGGAGAGTATGCATTAAAGAAATTACACGATTTGCAAGCCGAACATCCTGCAATTGGCAGTGTCCGAGGTCTGGGGCTGATGATCGGCATTGAAATAATCGACCCGCAAACCGGAAAACCGGATGGAAATGCTGTAATGGATATTCTGAACTCTTCACTTGATAAGGGAGTCCTCTTTTATCTCTGCGGAAATTCAGGGGAAGTGATTCGGATGATTCCGCCGCTTATCGTGACAAGAGAGCAAATCGACCAGGGTCTGAAAGTATTGGAAGAAGCACTTACAGAACATGAAGCAGTTGTTTCCAAATCATAAGGAGGTATGAGAATGAAAGCTGAGACAAGGGTTAAGCCGCAGGCTGTCACAGGAGAGTATTGGAAATTTGTCATCCCATCTTTAATTGGATCGCTCCTATTTCTGGTTCCAGTTAAATTTCAGGGAGATGTCACGATTGGTGTTGGTATATTAGCATCTCTTTTAGGCAATGCGTTCAGTGAACAGATGCCTGCCATTATCATTTTTATTTTAGGGATATCCGTTTTTCTTTCCATCCTGACAAAAGCAGCAAAACCGGCATTTATACTGGATAATAAGTTTTTAAAAGGATTATTTGATACCGGGAAGTTTGGATTAACCATGAGAATCCTTGGATTCGCAGTAGGAATTATGACTTTGTTTGAGGTCGGGCCTGAATTTATCTGGTCGCGAAATACAGGCGGAGTGGTTCTCTACGACCTGGCTCCCGTTTTACTTACGTGGTTCCTGTTTGCCGGCATCCTTCTGCCGCTTTTAGTGGAATTTGGATTAATGGAGTTCATTGGGGCGCTTGTCCAGAAATTTATGAGGCCATTTTTCACACTTCCCGGAAGGTCCTCCATCGATTGCCTTGCGTCCTGGATGGGCGCCGGAACAGTAGGTGTATTGGTAACAACGAAGCAATATGATGAAGGTTTTTACACAAAAAGAGAAGCAGCGGTCATTGCGACAACCTTTTCGATTGCATCTGTTGCTTTCAGCCTTGTAGTTGCGAATGTGGTTGGCCTTGGCCATTTATTCATCCCTTTTTATTTAACCGTTTCTGCCGCCTGTGTAGTGGCAGCATTGATTATGCCAAGAATTCCGCCATTATCCCGGAAGCCGGATACTTATTATGAGCCAGTAGGACAGCAGATTGATGAAACCATTCCGGAAGGGGTTTCGAAATTGAAATGGGGATGGGAGCAGGCAATTGATAAAGCAAGGAATGCTCCAGGTCCCAAAAAGCTGTTAACCAATGGCATTGAAACCGTTTTGGATATTTGGATGGGCCTGATTCCGCTTGTGATGAGCCTGGGAGCAGCAGCACTGATCATTGCGGAATACACACCTGCATTTAAGTTTATTTCATATCCGCTCATTCCGGTTTTGGAGTTTATGCAATTGCCGGAAGCAGGAGCAGCAGCACAGACCATGCTTGTTGGCTTTGCTGATATGTTCCTTCCAGCCGTTATCGGGAGCGGGATTGAGAGCGAACTGACAAGATTTGTCGTGGCGGGCCTGTCATTAACACAATTAGTATACATGTCTGAAATCGGGATCCTGATCCTGCGTTCGAACATTCCGCTGAGCTTTGTGGATTTATTAGTTATTTTTATTGAAAGAACGGTTATTACTCTACCTGTTATTGTACTGATTGCACATGTTTTTGTATTTTAGCTGAAAGGAGGGCGGCATATAGCCAGCCCTCCTTTTCGTTATATTAATTTTCTTAAAAGTTCCAAAAGGGCAATATATTATCGGGGCATGTCTCATATCTTATATAGAATCTGCATTATATAAGGAGAGGCGCAATGAGTAAATTCTTCAAGGGAGTCATATTGCTTGCACTGGCGGCTTTTGCAAGCGAATGTATAGAGTTTGTGGTGAATATGGTGCTCGCCCGGGAACTGGGGGAGAGGGGCCTCGGCATGTACATGTCGATTTTGCCGACCATATTTTTGATTGTGCTGCTGGCAAGTTTTGAGCTTCCGATCTCTATTTCCAAATTCATTGCAGAAAAAGATAAAAGGTACCACCTCAGCATGCTCCATCATGTCATCAAGCTTACTATTATCTTTACAGCCGTTTTGGTGCCAGCTGCATCGGCTATTATTCCGTTCGTCAGTGTCTTTAATGAGTACCACCCGCTGCTGAGATGGGTTGTGATCGGCTTTATCCCAATCGTGTCCTTTTCCTCGATTGCCAGAGGCTTTTTCATGGGGAAGCATCAAATGGGGAAAATTGCAGCCTCCAATTTTCTGCGCAAATCCGTTCAGCTCCTTTTGCTTGTGGTTCTTTACCAGGCCTTTCAATTTGATGCCAATACCGCAGTATTCATTGCTTTTTGTACTTTTGTAGGAAGTGAGATTGTTGTTTTCCTATATCTTCTGCATATGTTTATTATTCAGTATCAGCGCATTAAAAAAGAGCCATCGAGTTTTATCAGCGGTAAAAGTGTTCGGCAAAACCTTCTATCTGTTTCTGTGCCGACTACCGCTTTACGAGTTTTTCATGCCTTGACCCATGCAGTACAGCCATTTTTGATTAAAGCTGCGCTATTTAAAGCAGGGGTGCCGGGAGAAATTGCGACAGAGCATTTTGGTATGCTTGCAGGTGTGGCCATGACAATCGGCTTTTTTCCATCCTTCATTGCCCATTCATTTTTAATTATGCTGATTCCAACTGTGTCTAAAGAATATGCGGATAAAAACCTGGATGAACTGAGGAGGCTTCTTCAGCAGGTGTTTTTTGTCACCTTTTTATACGGAATTCCTTCAGTTGGACTTTTTTACTTTTTCGCACGGCCGCTGACCGATGTGTTTTTTCATTCAACAGATGCAGCAGTGTATTTGCAGATGCTTTGGCCATTCTTTTTGCTTCACTTCTTCATTATCCCGATGCAGGCCTACTTAATCGGCCTGGGCCTGATGAAAGATGCAGCTTATCATTCAGTATGGTCCACGGTTGTTTCATTTACAGTCATGTACCTGCTTGGTTCTATGCATAGCCTGCAGATGGATGGGATCATTATGGGCATGAATACAGGAGCAGTGCTCCTCGCCATGATGCATTATGTAACAGTGTGCAGGAAAATTGGGCTGACTCTGTATCTATCGCCAGCTAAGCAGTTTTACTGAAAATGAAAAAGCATCTCCCCTCCATGGGCAGATGCTATTTTTTTCCCTCATTTTTTTCCCCGAATTTGCTCTCAATTGTATGTTCATCTCCGTACAGGATTATATGATCGCCTTCCTGAAGCTCCGTCACTAGCCGTTCTTTTCTAATCTTTATGTCACCCCGCTGGATATACAGCACATTGATATCCTCATCCTCTTCGATAATATCTCCTAACTCCTTTTCCTTAAATTCACATGTTTCATCAATGAAATAATCCAATACTTGATCAGTATCATCTGTAAGCAGCGCCTCTCTTATCGGGAGATCACGAAAATCATAATGTTCTTCGAGCTCATGCTCCAGTTTCCCCGAAAGATAATCCCGCATTTTAGGCATCTTTAAAATAAAAATAACCATGATTAGGGCGGCGGCAACGAACGAGATCTTAGCAGTAAAAAATTCATCTGAAAGGATGCTGCTGATTGCAGAAATAATAACTGCCAATGAGAAGGCACCAAATAAAATTAAAAAGGCCCCGAACCTTCTGCGGATCGGATGGTCGATAATCAGTTCCGATTCCCCGGTTGTAAAGCCGGTTCCTGTCAGCATGCTGATCACCTGAAATCTCGCAATATGCTTATCAAGCCCAGTATATGTGAAGATAAGGGTATGAATTTCGATAACAGCCAAAACGATTCCCAAATAAATCAGGATGAAAAGAACACCCATCTTATTTCCTCCGAAAATTTAGAATTATGTAAAAAACCTAAGGAAGCCAGTCCTTAGGTCATTGCTGTACGGTTTCGTTATAGTAATTTACTGAATACATGGCACCTTCATCTACCATTTTGTTATCTTCAATATTATGCGGGTCCGGGTGGCCAAGTTTTTCTTCTGGAACTGTATCATTTAAAAAGCGGTCTGGAAGCATGCCTTTCATTTTAACAGCAAGAGACTGAACTTTATTTCGATTGTTTTTGCTTGCCAACAATAAAATACTTGTAATGCCAACACCGGCTAACAGATATGGATTTAACGGACGAGAATTCATGATTATGCTCCTCCTTCAAATAATTGAATTTGTATTTCTTGGTGTATATTTACCCGGCATAATTAAATGCAAACATATAGTTTAAATAACATTGTTTCCAGTACTAGAAATAATTACTCCTTCTAAAGGGTTTTACTGGGGCCGTGAGAGGGGAATTATGTATTTATTAAAAAGGATTAGGATTCCAGGAGGAAGATGGGGATGGAAAAAGAATATAATGAAGATCATTGGAAATGGTATCGTTATGATCATTTGGATGAAATAGAGTTTAATGTGGCCGGCGACTATAAAGAGGCATTACAGGAATGGGCCAGGAACACTTCCGAGAACAAAACCAATGTAATGGAAATAGATACTTTCGTTCGTGATAAGGAATTTCTCAGCGGCTCGCTCATTTATCAGCAAACAATCAAAGAGCAGCATGAAAATAGTTTGTTCCACTATTTTCTGACAAGGGATTTTCTCATCACCGTCAACTTTGATTCGTCTGTCATTCAGTCCGATGAATCACTGCTATTGAAAAAAATGGATTATACCCATAATGCCATTGATGGATTTTTCGTGATTTTAGGCGAGGTTCTAAGTGATAACATCCAGAAGATTGATAAGTTTGAAGTACGGTTAAATGAACTGCTTTGGAAAATAAAAGAGAAAAACAATATTAACCGCCTGGAAGAAATTTATGAGCTCCGTCACCAGATCCTTGTATGGAAAAATATCATGATTCCTGTTAAGGAAATCAGGATGGGAGTCGAAGAAGCGTTTGGTGAAGGGGTTATAGAAGGAACTGAATTTAAAAGAACCTGCAAGCGAATTGAAAGGGGATATACGCTGGTGCGGGAGTATCAGCAGGAAATTGATGATTTGGTTAATTTTGAAGAAATGGTATCCATGCACCGGGGAAACGAAATTGTGAAGACGCTCACGGTCATTACCACCCTTATGACTCCAATTGCAACCTGGGGAGCGCTATGGGGCATGAACTTCAAGATTATGCCCGAACTGGAATGGAAGTATGGGTATTTGTTCTCCATTATCGTTATCATCGCTTCTACCGCAGCCCTCTATATCATGCTTGTTAAAAAAGGCTGGATGGGTGATATCCTAAGGGGAAAAAAGAAGAATTCATTCTTTAAATAAAGGAATGCCGTTAGAATGCGGCATTCCTTTCGTTTAGTAAATGATCCAGTGTCACTTTAATCCCTGCCTCATATGGTGTTTTAGGGAGAGAGCCAATTCTCGCTTCATATTTACTGCCGTCCAAAATAACAGGCTTCTCATTCAAATACATCAATTCTGTATATTCCCTCATCATGGGATCAAAAACACCGATGGCACGAATCATCCATTTGTGGACAGGTCTGAAGGTAACGCCTCTGCTAAGATGCTGAGAAACAATGCTGGCTATTTCTTCCCCGGTAATGGTTCCTGCACCAGGGATATTCCAGACTTCACCGTATGAGTTTTCATTCAATGCAAGTTCGGCTAAAGCTTCCGCTCCATCTTTAATATAAATGAATTCCCTCGGTATATTGGTTTTGCCGACAAACATGCCCTTATTCTTTTCAGTAATCTGGCTCAGTGTATAGTGTAAGAGAGTGTTTCCTGTATGAGGGCCGTAAAAGTCAGGGAAGTGGGCAATGATGTATGGCACCCCTGATTTTTTAATAGTCTCAATTAGTGCCTGGCGCAGCATCCCTTTTTTTGTGTGCGGATTTTTTGGGGAAACTTCGGCAGCAGGGCTGGATTGAAGGCCATAGGAGTATATATTATCAGCATATATAAAAGGCTTATGATGTTTACGGCACGCCTGCAGGATATTATTTAAGATAATTGAGAGGGCGGGATCCCAGTCCGGGTAAGGGATATTGATGGCATGAAAAACAGCATCTGCTTCGGACACTGCCTTTTCAACATCATTTGCATTCAGTGCATCGCCTGAATGGATAACAGCATTTGACCCCCAGTCTTTTTGGAAGTTAAGCAGGTTTTCTTCAGATCTTGCAAAAGCGATAGTTTTAATATTCCTGCGGCATAATGCCTCTGTTAAAGCATATCCCATTCCGCCTGTTGCTCCTAAAACTGCAGCTGTTTTCATCATTATTTCATCATCCTTTTTATTTAATTGACCACCGTTCAATAAAAGGGAAAAATTAAAGAAATGCGATGTCATTTCTTTAAAAAATTGCTTTTATTAAAAATTGTGCATGTGAAGAGGCGAGTTCCTTCACTTCTTCAAATGTTGTTTCCGATCTGCAATAATGTGTGACAAAGCCGTGCAAGCTTAGAAATACAGACCAAATATCCTTTATGGAAAGAGATCTTGGTGCAAGTGAATTAATCGCTTGCGCAAAATGCATGTAGCTTTTATTTGGTCCTTCATTTAGATAGCTTTTCACATTATCATCACGAATTAAAAACATCAGCTCATAATGTTTTTGATGGGTAAGGCCAAATTGGATATAACGGTAAAAAATGCTGAAAAGCTTCTGTTCATTGGTATCTGCAGATTCTCCCAGCACACTGTCGAGGACTTGATCGAGCTTTTGGAAATCGGCTTCAACCATTTCGTAAAATAATTGAGCCTTATTTTTGAAATGATAATAGATGGCACCATGGCTGCACTGAAGGGTGTCAGCAATTTTTCTCATGGATGCTGCTGAATATCCTTCCTTTACAAACAGGTCACGTGCAACAGAGATGATTGCTTCTTTTGTTAGTTCGTCATGGGCTGATTTTCTTGGACTCATGGAATCACCTTTCATTATTGAACACTGGTCAATAAGATTATATGACGAAGAGGATATTTTTGGCAATGTTTTTTTACAGTCTATTCAAATTATTTTTATTAGCCATCAGCTTTTGATATGCTTTACTAAAACAGGAGGGAACAACATGAGTGAGACCAAAACATGCAGAGAATCTTTTACGGTAAAAACCAGCATTGTGCTTCCGCCAGACACGAATACATATGGAACACTATTCGGCGGCAAGCTAATGGCTTATATTGATGATGTCGCAGCCATCGCGGCTATGAGGCATGGAAGGAGAAATGTCGTAACCGCATCTACAGACTCTGTTGACTTTCTTCATCCGGTTTATGAAGGCAATTCAGTCTGCCTGGAGGCTTTTGTTACCTACACAGGCCGGACATCAATGGAGATCTTCGTAAAAGTAATTGCAGAAGACCTGCTGACAGGCGACCGAAATGTGTGTGCTATGTCCTTTTTGACAATGGTTGCGGTTGACGAGAATGGAAAGCCGACTCCGGTGCCAGCGGTTGTGCCTGAGACAGATGAGGAAAAGAGCTTATATGAATCAGCAAAAGAACGTGCCGAAATTCGCAAAAGACGGAGAAAGGACAGTGAAGCCAGGGCAAAGAAATACGGTACAGGTCTGCCCTGGTAAATAAGGGGGAGAAGAATGGGATCCAGAGTGATGCATAGCATTATCAACAATGAAATTGCTTCCAGAATGAAAATAGAGGACAAAGCAGCATTTTTACTTGGAGGAATAGCGCCTGACGCTGTTTCTCCCAAAGATCTTTCCCATTTTTACAAAGGGAATACGGATGATTACACGCGAAGTATAGATTATAAGAGTTTCCTTGATAAATACAGGAGCAAAAGTCTTTCACCTTACATCCTCGGCTATTACACCCACTTAATTGCAGACCATGTCTGGCTGACAGGCTTCTATCTTCCCTGGCTGAAATACAGAATGGAAAAAGATGAGGAAGTCTTAAACCGCTATCATAATGATTTTCGCCTTTGTAACGCAAAGCTGTCTGAACAATACGGCCAAGTTAAATTTGAGATGAAAAATGTAAAGGTGCCAGATTTAGATGAGGTTTCTGCCGATCAAGTCAGTGCTTTCATCCCTTATATTTTAAAAGACTTCGAATATGATAAAAACGACGCTGAAAAGTCCCTTGAAGTGTTTACTTTCCAGCAGATCATCGGCTACGTGGAAACATCCGTGGAGCTGGGGGCTGCCGAGTTAAAGAAACTGTCAATTGTAAAAAACTGACTCCTTATATCTTCCTATTCTGCAGGGATAATTGAACCTTTTTACACACCAGTGTCTAGTAAAATAGATTTAACTTTCAGAATATTAACTCTTATTTCTTGATTATCCTTTTCCTTCCTCTTAAGTTAGACGTGTAGAACTTAACAAAAGGAGGAAGATTATGAGAAGAGTTTTGAAAGCTAGTATTCTAATGCTTTTAAGTATTTTACTAGTTGCCGGAACCATGCCTTTAACCGGGCAGGCGAAACAGCCAAAGCCTGATGATGGTTATGGCGGTTATAGCCAGGTTGATGTCGGCAAGGATGGAATGGTGGCTTCAGCCCATCCGCTTGCGTCAAAAATTGGTGCAGATGTTTTGAAAAAGGGCGGTAATGCCATCGATGCGGCTGTCGCTGTTCAACTTGCCCTCAATGTTGTGGAACCAATGATGTCCGGAATTGGCGGCGGGGGTTTCATGATGGTCTATGATGGCAAAACGAAAGAAACCAGCATCATTAACAGCCGTGAACGTGCCCCAGCCGGTGCCTCACCAGATATGTTCCTGGATGAAAGCGGAAAGCCGATTCCATTTGCGGAGCGTTCAACTGGCGGTACGGCTGTCGGTGTGCCCGGCACATTGAAGGGATTGGAAACGGCCCTTGAAAAATGGGGAACACGCCCTATGCAGCAGCTTATCGGTCCTGCGATTAAGCTGGCAGATAAAGGCTTCCCGATTGATTCTGTATTAGCCGATGCGATTGCCGATAATCAGGATAAGCTTGGCAGAACGGCTGCCGGCAAAGTGTTTTTGCCTAAGGGTGAACCTCTTGGAGAAGGGGACCGTCTGGTACAGAAGGATCTTGCAAAAACCCTGAAGATGATACGTGCTGGCGGAACAGACGCTTTTTATAATGGGGAAATTGCAGACGCTCTTGCTGGTGTGGTGCAGGATTTTGGCGGATCGATGACACCTGAGGACCTTGCAGGATATGAAGTAACTATTGACGAGCCTATTTGGGGAGATTACCAGGGATATGAAATTGCTAGCATGCCGCCTCCAAGCTCTGGCGGAGTGTTTTTGCTGCAGATGCTGAAGGTTTTGGATGACTTTAATCTTTCTCAATATGATTTAAAATCCTGGGAAAAATATCATCTGCTTGCTGAGACGATGCATCTTGCTTATGCAGACCGCGCCGTTTATGCAGGGGATCCAGAGTTTGTAAATGTCCCGGTCAATGGGCTCCTTCACCCGGATTACATTAAAGAGCGCCAGGAACTCATCAGTCTGGATAAAGTCAACAAAAATCCAGAAGCAGGCGATCCATGGAAATATGAAGAGAGTGAAGCAGATTATGAAAGAACTGAACAGCCGAATGACCGCCAATACGGCGAGACTACCCATTTTTCTGTAACGGACAGATGGGGTAATGTTGTCTCTTATACGACAACGATTGAACAGGTATTCGGAACAGGAATCATGGTTCCAGGCTACGGGCTGATGCTGAATAATGAGCTGACAGATTTTGATGCCGTACCAGGCGGGGCAAATGAAGTCCAGCCTAACAAGCGGCCTTTAAGCTCGATGACACCGACGATTGTCTTTGAAGATGACGAGCCTGTACTGACAGTCGGTTCACCAGGCGGCCCAACGATTATAACATCCGTCCTGCAGACGATTCTTTACGCCATAGAATATGACATGGAGCTAAAAGCTGCAGTAGAAGAACCACGAATCTATACAAATAGCCTGAATTCCTACCGCTATGAAGAGGGCATTCCTTCAGAAGTTATTAATAGGCTAAAAGGGATGGGGCATAGCTTCGGTCCGAGTCCGACCACGATTGGAAACGTCCAAAGTATTTTGATCGACCGTGATAAAGGAACTTTCAAAGGTGTGGCAGATTCAAGCCGCAATGGTGCTGCCATTGGTGTTGATTTGAAAGGAAAAGGGAAAAGCAAATAAGATTTGTGAGAATAGCGCCTTATCAATAAGGTGCTATTCTTTGGATGTGAAATGAATAGGGGTTCATTTTTCGGCAGGAATTTATGTTTATCTGTTGAAATATAATTTATGAAGGTATTCATAAAAGAAGGAGGAACATGCCATGGCAGTCAAAGATGAATTATACCAGCTGGCAGATAAAATGAACGCTGATCCCGTACATATCAAGGATGAAAAAAATAGGGTATTTCAAGTGGACCTTGAGGAAAGCGGTCCCATTCAGATTTTATTAAAGGAGGGAAAAGTCATAGTGGAAGAGGGGGCTCCTCATGAGCCTGAAGTGACACTGAAACTGTCAGACAAAAACTTTTCTAAGTTATTAAAAGATGATCTCAATACGACAATGGCATTTATGACAGGCAGCCTTAAAGTGGATGGGAAAATGGGGCTAGCCCTGAAGCTGCAGGAAATTGTAAAGAAATATCAATGATAATAAGGCAGCCCTTCAAACAGGAAGCTGCCTTATTTTATTATAAAAATAATGCCATCATGTCTTCATCATAGTACTTTCCATCAATCTTCAGTGCATGCCTCACCTTGCCGTAAACCTCAAAGCCGAAAGAAGCATAAAGTTTTTTAGCTGGAATATTTTCAGACATTACAGCAAGGTGGATTTGTTCGACCCCGTCCCAGGAGCGGGCCTTTTCCACAGCCTTGCCGACCAGTCTCCTGCCGACACCATTCTGACGCGAGGACTCTGTAACATACATTGCATAAATATTGGATCGATGATTCACTTTCAATCCGGTTTCTCGTACTAAACTGACTACACCTATAAGTTTTCCTCTTTCAAATGCTCCGAAGTGAAAGGAGTTATCACCCTTAAATCTTTCTCCGTACACTTCAGGGGGCCTCCCGGCTTCCTCCTCATAGCTTGAACCAAATGCTTCCGGATTCTTTTTTAATCCTTCCAATCTTATCTCTTTGTATATTTCAGCATCATCCGTGCGCAGAAGCCTAATTTCCATCCTCGACACTCCTTTATTTTTTTCTAACCCTTAGATTCTCGTTAACAGGAAAAACTCCTTTAACATTTTTCTGAAATTAGTTTTTTTCTGCCTTTATAAGGGAACAGGATAAAAAAGGTACAGGAGGGATTGGAATGTCTCATGAAAACAGCAAGGACTTAAAAGATATTGTAAAAGGGCAAAACAACGGTCAGAAACAAGCGCAGTCATTAAAAGATCAGGAGCGTAAGCCGGATCAGCAAAACCGTTTGAAGGATCAGGAGAATATGAGGAAGTAACTTTAAGAGAGAGAGCTATGAAGAATAGCTCTCCTTTTATAAAGGAAGAAAGACTCCCGACCCGAATACTAAGCAATGATTTACTCTAGTTGAATATACATATAAAAAAGGGGGATGCAGAATGGGAGTGCTGTTTGGTTTAATTGTCGCGACTCTGGCTTTCGCTTATTGGATCGACCGAAGAAGGAAAAAGATAAACAATACGATGCAAAAAGGAATCAGCTCAAGTGAAAAACCGGGGGAAAGCACGAATTATACGATGGGTGATAATCATTATACAGGAGGCGGACAATAGCCATGGAGTTTTGCGTTATCAGCAAGGCTCTTCTTTTTTCCCGGAACATGCTTTCTTCTCCTGAAAATGGGAAAAGCTAATGTTGCCGGGTTTCTATAGGGCATCAAAAAGGGTATAAGGAAACATAAATATTGTAACCTTTTTAGATTTGGAGAAGTGGGCTATGAAAAAAAGAAGAGTGGAATCCTTATTTGTTTTTATCCTGATTGCATCAGTGTATACGATATGTTTCACGGATGCCGGCTCGCCAATTAAAATCGGTGCTGTCCTGCTTTATTCAGCCGTTATATTCATCAGCGCCTATTCCTTGATGCTTGAGAATCGCAGCCCTAACCAGACCTTACTGTGGATGTATGTGCTGGTGTTTTTTCCGGTAGCGGGCTATCTGTTTTATTTGTTTTCCGGCCAGCTTTATTTGAAAGGCTACTTGTTTAAAAGTAAAAGAAGCAGGGACAGGGATGAATGGAAAAGGCTGATGAAAAGAGAAGACACGCCAGATATATCATTCCTGCAGGACAGCCAGCACTGCTTTGCAAAATTCGCCAATAATGTGGCATTGACCCCGCTAAGCACCAATTCAAGGGCGAAGATCCTTAAAAATGGCGAGGAGACATTTAATGAAATTAAGAATAAGCTGCGTGAAGCAGAAGAGTTTATCCATATGGAATATTATATTTTTCGGTCTGACAGGCTTGGCAAGGAAATCATCAATATCTTGATGGATAAAGCCAGGCAGGGTGTAGAAGTGCTGTTTATTTTTGATGCGGCAGGCAGCATGGGGATTACACTGGAGGACTTGCAGTCGATGGAGGATGCAGGCATTAAGGTAAGGCCATTTTCTCCGCTGAAATACGGTTTTTTTAATCAGAAATTCAACTTCCGAAACCATCGCAAGATTGTTGTAATAGATGGGAAAGTCGGCTTTGTGGGCGGACTGAATGTGGGCGTTGAATACCTGGGCGAAAATGAAAAAATCGGCTTCTGGCGGGATACTCACATGCTCCTGAAGGGGGAGGCTGTGTACACACTGCATACAGTATTTCTCTTGGACTGGGAATATGTCAGCAAGGAGGATGTGCTGGAGGAATACAGAGATGTAAAGTATCCAATTGATGATGATGTGCTCGATGGTGCGGTGCAGGTGGTGGCCAGCGGTCCCGACACACAGCAGGGAATTATGAGTGATCTTTATTATTCAATGATATCCTGCGCCACCAGATCCATCTGGATTGCCACACCATATTTTGTTCCCGATGAATCCATTCGCACTGCATTGAGGGTGGCTGCGGCTAAAGGAGTGGAAGTTCGCATCCTGGTCCCTGAGATCAATGACAGCTTCCTGACACAATACGCAAGCCGGTCTTATTTTGCGGAACTGCTTCGATATGGTGTCGAGATTTATTCCTATAAAAGAGGCTTCTTGCATCAGAAGATCATTATCGTTGACGGAATCCTCGCCTCAATAGGAACTGCGAACATGGATATGCGCAGCTTCCACTTGAACTTTGAAGTAAACGTCTTTCTATACGGTACAAGCTCAATCCGTGATCTTGCCGCCCACTTTGAAGAAGATATGGAAGAAAGTGAAAAGATTAGCCCGGTCCAGTATTATAAACGCGGACTGGCGGAAAGGTCGAAGGAATCCTTCGCCCGGCTGTTTTCCGGGGTATTATAAAGAAAGTGCCATGGCTGTGGCGCTTTTTTTTGTGTGGATCAACTGCTTGGCAAGTAAAATTCTATAATCTGCAAATAGATGAGGGGGGCTTGCAAATAGCTCAGGCAAATTTGCAAATAGATGA
>NZ_CAXQGS010000019.1:0-23854 GCF_964223445.1 Cytobacillus sp. | reverse complement strand
AGCGTTCGTCCTGAGCCAGGATCAAACTCTCCATATAAGAGTTGATTAAGCTCATAAGTTGTCTTTTCAAAAAAGACTAAAGAATTAACGTTGACGTTTTTGTTCGTTCAGTTTTCAAAGATCAATCCGCCGCTTGAGGCGACTTAATTAATATATCATTTTTGATATTCAATGTCAACAAGTTTTTTTATCTCGTTAGATGATGATGTGAACCTCTTGCTGACTTGAATAAGTATACCAACCCTTCTCTATTAATTGCAAGCACTTTTTAATAGAAACTAAATCTTTTTTTTATAAAAGGAAGATCTGTTAAATTTGCCTGCTGTAATCAGCAATAAACCTTTAACAGCCTAAATAAAAAAGACCGCAGTATGCAGTCATTTTAACACTTCATCAATATATAACTGGCGGTTTTTCTCTAAAGGAATTATTTCTCCGGTTTCTACAAGTTTCACAAGCGGTCTCGTAGGTGATTTATCTTCTATAAAAAGTATTTCTGCAGTCTGGCCATCAGAGAGCTTTACCAAGCTGCCAATGGAAAAGTTCATGATGCCGGAACCCAGAGCTTGAATGGATGGGATATCATATTTGCCGAAGCTATCCTGAAGCAGCATTTCAAGCACTTTAAATGGAGATTGTTTCCGTCTGTAGAGTCTTTGGGATGTCATGGCATGAAATGCATCCGCTGCCGCAATGATTCTTCCAGCCTGATTGATTTTGCTGCTTTGTTCTCCAAACGGATAGCCGCTGCCGTCCAGCCGCTCATGGTGCTGGATAATTCCGACCTTCGTGCTTTCTCTTAATAAAGATATATTCTGAACCATTTTAAAGCTAAGGGTTGAATGTCTTTTAATTTCTTCAAATTCTTCGGAGTTTAATGAACTGCTTTTATGCAGGATGGATGGGTTTATTTTCGCCATGCCCGCATCTGCCAGGCAGCCTCCAAGGGCAAGCTGCACAATTTCCCCCTTATTCAAACTTAGTTTTTTCCCTATAAAGGCACTGATCATACCCACAGCTATAGAATGCTGGTATAAATAATCTTCATTCGTAGAAAGATGATGCAGGGAAAAGATTCCTGAAGGGTTTTTCTCCATTTTTTCAATCAGCGGAATCATAATATTTCTTATTTTTGCAATATCCACGTGAAGGCCTGATTGCCAGGACATAAATTCTTTTTTGAAATTTTGAACGCCTGTTAAGAATGCATTTAAAAAACTTGATTCATTTGATTCTATCAGTTCCTCAGCGTCTTCCAGGCTTCCTTCAGAAGCAAAAGGCTTTCCGTTAACCATGGTGGTTTCAACTTCCGCATCATCAATCAGGAATACTTTCATCATATCCAGCAGTTCCTTCGTCAGCACTGTTTTTTGGCTGATAATAGGGCGATTCGTCAAACTGAAAACATCCTCTGATAAAATACAGCCCTCTCTTAATTCCTGTATAGGTACACGCACCGTTTCCACACTCCAAATGTAATGAGTCTTTTATACCATTTTACATTATTTGGACAAAAAAAAGGAACACAAATCTGTGTTCCTTAAAATTTATTCTTCGCTATTATCTCCATTTACTTCTTCTTCAGGAAGTGAATCGGCATCTTCAAGAGGCTTTGTTAATTCTTCTTCATCTTTTTCCTCTTCTTTTTCAACTTTCGCTACAGTGGATACCGCTTCGTCAGCATCTTCATTTATACGGATGAGTCTGACACCTTGCGTGTTTCTTCCCATAGTGGAAATATCGTTCACTGCCATTCGGATTAGTACTCCGCCTGTTGTAATAAGCATAACGTCTTCTTCTCCCGTGACAGCTTTCATGGAAACTAGGCTTCCGTTCTTGTCTGTGATGTTGCAGGTCTTGATTCCTTTACCGCCTCTGCCTTGAACACGGTATTCTTCGGCAGGAGTGCGTTTTCCATAACCGTTTTTAGTTACGATCAGAATCTGGCTGTCATCCTCAAGGACTTCCATGCCAACAACTTCATCACCGGCACTTAAGTTTATTCCTTTAACACCAGTAGCTGTTCTACCCATAGAACGAACATCTTCTTCCGGGAATCGGATCAGCATGCCATGGCTGGTTCCAATTATGATCTCCTTGCTGCCATCTGTCAGACGCACCGAAATTAATTCATCATCTTCGCGAAGATTCAGGGCAATTAAGCCATTATTGCGGATATTGGCAAATGATGATAATGGTGAACGCTTGGAAATCCCTTGCTTAGTTGTGAAGAACAGGAACCAATCATCGGCAAATTCTTCAACAGGAATAATTGCATTTACCCATTCATCTTTGTCCACTCCAAGAAGGTTAATGATTGGAATCCCTTTCGCAGTACGGCTGAATTCAGGAATTTCATAACCTTTAGCGCGATACACCTTTCCTTTGTTCGTGAAGAAAAGGATGGTATCGTGTGTGGAAGTGGTAATGAGGTGTTCAACAAAGTCATCCTCATTGGTTCCCATTCCCTGAATACCCCGGCCACCGCGTTTTTGGGCACGGTAAGTCGAGACAGGAAGACGCTTGATGTATCCCTTATGAGTTAGCGTAAGAACAATATTTTCGCGCGGGATTAGATCTTCGTCTTCAATTTGTTCGATTCCGCCGGCAACTATTTCTGTACGGCGTTTATCGTTGAATCTCTCTTTTACTTCGGTTAATTCTTCACGGATAATTTCCAATACTTTTTCTTCATCAGCCAAAATAGCTTTTAATTCAGCAATTAATGCTACAAGGCTTGAATATTCGTCTTCAATCTTTTCGCGCTCTAAGCCAGTCAAACGCTGCAGACGCATGTCAAGGATCGCCTGGGCCTGTTTTTCAGAAAGATTGAACTTGGTCATTAAGCCTTCACGTGCGATATCGGTTGTTTGAGAACTGCGGATAAGGTTGATTACTTCATCCAGGTGATCAAGGGCAATCCTTAAACCTTCCAAAATGTGTGCACGGGCTTCTGCCTTTTTCAATTCGAATTCTGTTCTGCGGCGGATTACGACCTTTTGGTGATCCAGATAATGCTGCAGACATTGTTTGAGATTTAGAACTTTAGGCTGGCCATCTACAAGCGCAAGCAGGTTTATGCCAAAACTTGTCTGAAGAGCCGTCTGCTTATAAAGGTTGTTCAGCAGAACATTGGCATTCGCATCTTTACGGACCTCGATCACAATGCGCATACCGTTTCGATCTGATTCATCACGCAGGTCAGTAATGCCATCAATTCGTTTATCCCGAACCAGTTCGGCAATTTTTTCAATCAGCTTTGCTTTATTCACCTGGTAAGGAATTTCATTTACAATGATAACTTCTTTTCCATTGGACTTCTGCTCGATTTCCACTTTGGCCCTTAGTGTAATGGAACCGCGGCCTGTTTCGTAAGCTTTGCGGATGCCGCTTCGTCCAAGAATAAGACCGGCAGTCGGGAAGTCTGGACCTGGAATGATTTCCATGAGCTCCTGAACAGTGAGATCCGGCTCCTGGCTGATGGCAAGCACTCCATCAATTACTTCACCAAGCTGATGGGGCGGAATATTGGTCGCCATACCAACGGCAATTCCAGAAGTTCCGTTTACGAGAAGATTTGGAAAACGCGCAGGCATAACGACTGGTTCTTTCTCAGCACCATCATAGTTATCCTGGTAATCAATCGTGTCTTTATTAATATCGCGCAAAAGCTCCATAGAGATTTTGGACATGCGGGCCTCTGTATAACGCATCGCAGCTGCAGCGTCACCATCGACAGAACCAAAGTTTCCGTGTCCTTCAACAAGCATATAGCGATAGTTGAAATCCTGAGCCATACGAACCATCGTGTCATATACTGCGGAGTCACCGTGCGGGTGGTATTTACCGATTACTTCCCCAACAATACGGGCCGATTTTTTAAATGGTTTATCAGAATGCATCCCTAAATCATGCATTGCATATAAGATTCTTCGGTGAACCGGCTTTAAACCATCCCGTACATCCGGAAGGGCACGTGAAACAATTACACTCATGGCGTAGTCCAGGAATGATGAACGCATTTCCTGGCTAATATTAATTTCTTTTACTTGAGAATTCGGTGTATCGGCCATTTAAAGGAACCTCCTTTAAAGAGACGCAGGATGAACTGTCATCCGTTTGTCACTTCGTTTAGCTGAAACCTGCATGGTCTTTCCATACAGATCCTGCTTTTTTTCATAAATTAGACGCACTTGGGGCATTAAATAAAAAGAATAAACCAATTATGTAAAAGCAGGATAGAGAACCTCTATCCTGAAAGAAAGCGAAGGCCCTTGGCCTGTGCTGTAGGCTTGCTTTTACAATTAAATATCCAGATTCTTTACATAAACCGCATTTTCTTCAATAAAGTTCCGGCGAGGCTCTACCTTGTCACCCATTAGGATTTCAAACGTTTCGTCAGCTTCAATGGCATCCTCAAGATTCACCTGGAGAAGGGTTCTTGATTCCGGATTCATTGTCGTTTCCCAAAGCTGGCCCGGGTTCATTTCCCCAAGTCCTTTATAGCGCTGAATTCCCGGCTTAGGCTGGCTCGGAAGTTCGCCAAGAATTTTATCCAGCTCGCGGTCATTATAGGCATATTCAATCTTTTTGCCCTGCTGGATCTTGTATAGAGGCGGCTGGGCAATATAGATATAGCCAGCCTCAATAATCTGCCTCATATAACGGTAAAAGAACGTTAATAGTAACGTGCGGATATGTGCACCATCGACATCCGCATCCGTCATGATGACAATTTTATGATAGCGGGCCCTGGAGATATCAAAATCTTCGCCTATACCGGTTCCGATTGCGGTAATAATCGCACGGACCTCATTATTGGACAGGATTTTATCCAGGCGGGCTTTTTCTACGTTCAGAATCTTCCCTCTAAGAGGAAGGATCGCCTGGAAATGACGGTCACGCCCCTGCTTGGCAGATCCGCCCGCAGAGTCACCCTCAACCACATAAATTTCGCTTATAGAAGGATCTTTAGAAGAACAGTCAGCGAGTTTACCAGGCAGGCTGGATACTTCAAGAGCACTCTTCCTTCTTGTAAGCTCCCTTGCTTTTTTGGCGGCCAGTCTTGCTCTTGCTGCCATAAGTCCTTTTTCAACAATTTTTCTGGCTACAGCCGGATTTTCGAGCATGAATTTTTCAAGAGCTTCAGAGAAAATCGTATCGGTTGCTGCACGCACCTCAGAGTTTCCAAGCTTCGTTTTGGTCTGCCCTTCAAACTGAGGATCAGGATGTTTAACGGATACAATAGCCGTTAAGCCTTCACGGACATCTTCACCGGAAAGGTTTGCGTCACTCTCTTTAAAGACGCCATTTTTACGTGCATAGTCGTTGATAACCCTTGTTAAGGCTGTCTTAAATCCGGATTCATGCGTACCGCCTTCATAGGTATGAATATTATTGGCAAAAGAATAGATATTGCTTGTAAATCCATCATTATACTGAATGGATACTTCAACAGTAATGCCTTCCCGTTCGCCATCAATATAGATAGGCTCTTCATGAAGAACTTCCTTCGTTCTGTTCAAATGTTCAACGTACGATTTAATTCCACCCTCGTACATATATTCATTTTTCTTGTTTTCTTCACGCTTATCCTCAATCGTGATCTTTAATCCCCTATTCAGGAATGCCAGTTCACGGATGCGGTTTGCAAGTGTTTCATAATCATATTCAAGGGTTTCAGTGAAGATTTCACTGTCCGGCTTAAAGTGGATGGTTGTTCCGGTATGGTCGGATTCGCCGATCACCTCAAGATCTGCACTTGGGACTCCACGCTCAAACTTCTGATAATATTTTTTTCCATCGCGATGGACAAATACTTCCAGCACAGTTGAGAGAGCATTAACCACAGAAGCACCGACTCCATGCAAGCCTCCGGAAACCTTGTATCCTCCGCCTCCGAATTTACCGCCTGCATGCAGAACTGTCATAATGACTTCGACTGCCGGGCGTCCCATTTTTTCGTGGATTCCGACTGGTATACCTCGTCCGTTATCCACTACCGTAATACTATTATCCTTTTCGATAATCACATTGATTTCAGAACAGTAGCCTGCCAGTGCTTCATCAATACTATTATCGACTATTTCCCAAACTAGATGGTGAAGCCCTTTGGCACTTGTTGAACCGATATACATTCCCGGACGCTTCCGAACTGCTTCCAGACCTTCCAGTACCTGTATCTGATTCTCATCATAGGATTGTTCCTGCACTGCCTTTTGCTCCATTGCCACATCGGTCACCTACACTTTCCATTTCACTAATCTATACAAAAGCCTGGCTTCCTGAGTTGAGCCAAACTGTAGTTTTCACTGACTTGCCTTTCGTTCCATCAGGGAAGTTCTTCCGGCAGTCCTGCATTTCTTTAAAATTCGTGAACACTTAATTTATGGGATCGTTTCTTTAACGTACCTGAGGATAGCGGAGAAAAATAGATCTTTTCTGTTGTGACGACTACAGATTTATAGGAACCTTTTGCGAGGTTCACAACTGACTCCTCCAGGTTCTCTTTACGCTCTTCCGCATACTCGGAAGCAAGGGCTGTTTCTTTATCAATTATGGCGACAATATCCCTTGCCCGGACCAATACATCTTCACCTATATGGATGTACATGCGATCACCTCACTGAATCTTCTTGATTCTCCCTGCCTCAACACTGAACGCTGCTGCTTCTTTAAGTGTCTGGTGGTCTATTCCATCAACGCT
Organism: Cytobacillus sp.; assembly: GCF_964223445.1. Classification (NCBI taxonomy): domain Bacteria; kingdom Bacillati; phylum Bacillota; class Bacilli; order Caryophanales; family Bacillaceae; genus Cytobacillus; species Cytobacillus sp. The sequence goes on along the minus strand of NZ_CAXQGS010000019.1, from coordinate 17,148 downwards.
TGTAGTAGTGACAAACGTCTGTACTTTCCCTTGAATGGTATTCAATAAATGGGATTGACGATAATCATCCAATTCCGAGAGGACGTCATCCAGCAGCAGAATGGGATATTCTCCAATTTCAGAATGGATCAGTTCGATTTCGGCAAGCTTAACTGACAGAGCTGTCGTTCTTTGCTGTCCCTGTGAACCGAATGTTTGCACATCGCGCCCATTCACATGAAAAATCAGGTCATCGCGATGCGGCCCAAACATGGTAACGCCCCGGTCTATTTCCCTGTTTTTCACTTTTGCAAATTTATCCTGGTATACTTTAACCATTTTCGACAAATCTTGTTCTTCTGATACCTCGGCAGAAGGCTTGTACTCAATTTTTAAGGTCTCGAGCCCTCTTGATATCCCTTCATGAATCGGCTGTGCCCAATTCTCAAGGAGTCTGAGAAACTCGTAACGCTTTGAAACAATCTTTGCAGCCATCTCAATGAATTGCTCTGTTAAAATCTCAAGCATGGTATGGTCGGTCTGCTTTTTGATCTGGAGCATTTTCAAGTAGTGGTTGCGCTGCTGGAGGATTTTCTGATACTGGCTGATATCATGCAAATAGACAGGTGAAACCTGCCCAATTTCCATATCAATAAAACGACGCCTTACTTGAGGGCTCCCTTTCACAAGATGGAGATCTTCAGGCGCGAACATCACAACATTCATATTGCCGACATACTGGCTTAATTTCTGCTGCTCTATATGATTGCATTTGGCTTTTTTGCCTTTTTTGCTGATGACTAATTGCATTGGCAGGGATCCTTGCCTTTTTTGGACCCTTCCTTCTATTTTAGCATATTCCTGATCCCAGCGAATAAGATCTTTGTCATTTGATGTCCGATGGGACTTTGCCATTGCCAGCACATAGATCGATTCCATGACATTTGTCTTTCCCTGGGCATTCTCACCCAAAATTACATTTACTTTATTTTCGAAATTTACTTCAAGCTCTTCGTAATTCCGGTAATTTTTTAATAGCAACTGCTCTATATGCATAGACGCTACATCCTTTTAAATTTTAACGCTGAGAACAGCGGGCTAGATGATCGTAAATTCACCCATATCCGGAATTTCGATTTTATCCCCGGTTCTTAGCTTTCTTCCCCGTCTTTGATCCTGTTCCCCATTGACGAAGACTTCGTATTCACTCAGGAACCATTTGGCCAGTCCGCCTGTTTGAATCACATCAGCAGCTTTTAAAAATTGGCCCAGCGTAATATATTCTGTATCAATTTGAATTTCCGTCATATTTTCACTCTTTCCCATTGTCCGACTTCAAGTGCTGCAGTGATTTCTGCACTTTGGCAAAACAATTTCAGAATGGTATCTAATATTCTATTTTACTAAATAAATCGCAGATACACAAAGAAAACTCGCCTGCAGCTGTTTATTTTCATTATTCCCCTGCAATTGGCCGATATTCTGGCAGATAAGAGGTCAGTTTATAAAAAAAATTAAGCCGCCGGCAAAACCGGCAGCTTTTTCTTAATAAGTCCTTACTGGCAAAATCAATTGCAGGATGGATTCATCGTTTAAAGGTTTTATGATGAATGGTCTCATGGCTCCGGTGAAGCTGATTGTAATTTCAGAGCCTTCAAGTGCTTTTAGGGCATCCATCATGAATTTCGCGCTAAAGGAGATTTTTAATTCTTCGCCTTCTACGGATTTGCTCTGCACTTCTTCGACAACTTTTCCGATTTCAGGTGTGTTGGATGAAATTTCGATTACACCGCCATCAATTGTTGAGAACTTGACCACATTATTGCGGCCTTCTTTTGCCAATAAAGAGGCACGGTCAATAGCCTGCAGGAATTCCTTTGTATTGACGACAACATCTGTTTTGCTGTCTGAAGGGATCAATCTGGATGTATCCGGGTAATTTCCTTCCAGCAGCCTTGAGAAGAACAGCAGATGTTCAGCCTTAAAGAGAACCTGGTTTTCAGTAATAACGATATCGATTAAATCATTGTTGTCATCAAGAATTTTGCTTAGTTCACTTAAGCTTTTTCCCGGAATGACCACATTGTAGCTTTCGCTGGCATTTGTTTCGATTTGCGCTTTTCTTAATGCCAGCCTATGACTATCTGTTGCAATACAGGTTAATGTCCCGTTTTCCACCTTCCAGTTTACACCTGTCAAGATAGGGCGTGTTTCTGAGGTGGACACTGCGAATACCGTTTGGCGAACCATTGCTTTTAATAAGTCTGTAGGAATCTTAAACACATTCTCTTCCTCGATTTGAGGCAAGTGAGGATATTCCTCAGCATCCAGACCATTAAGATTGAATTCAGACTTACCTGAACGGATGACTGTCTGTAAATGGTTTTCAACGCTGATCTCTACACTGTCAGTCGGAAGCTTCTTAACGATTTCGCTGAAGAACTTCGCTTGGAGCACAATGGCACCAGCCTGTTTGATCTCGACAATTTCATCCCCTGCTTCTTCTTTAGGAATAAAAGATTCGATTGAAATATCAGAGTCGCTTCCCGTTAATGTGACTCCTTCTTCAGAAGCGACAATTTTAATCCCCGTTAGGATGGGAATAGTCGTTCTGCTTGTTACTGCTTTCATAACATCCTGGACGCTTTGGACCAAACGGTCGCGCTGGATTATAAATCTCATTTTTTAAATCCTCCAAGCATATTTTAATGGCGTATTGAATATATATATTTTTTATAAAAAAATAGTAGAAGTACTAGTAGTTCCTGTTAGTATGTGGATAACTGCATTTTTTGAAAGGAAACACAGCCTATCCACATGTGGACAGACTGTGTGTAAGTTTGGTCAAGTTATACACATTATACCTTTAGCATTTCATTGATTTCTTTCAGCTGCTTTTCAAATTGTGAATCTGACTGAAGCATCTTTGAAATTTTTTCATGGGCATGAATGACGGTCGTATGGTCCCTTCCGCCAAATTCCTCCCCTATTTTAGGAAGAGAAAAGTCGGTTAATTCCCTTGATAGATACATGGCAATCTGGCGGGGGAATGCGACAGACTTTGTTCGTTTCTTCGCTTTGAAATCCTCAAGCTTTACATTAAAGTGTTCCCCAACCACCCTTTGAATTTCATGGATGGTAATAACTTTCGGTTTGGAGCTTGGAATAATATCCTTTAATGCTTCTGCTGCAAGATCTGCATTAATATCTTTATTTATTAAAGAGGAGTAAGCTACTACACGAATCAGAGCACCCTCAAGTTCACGGATGTTGGAGTCAATCTGATTGGCAATATACAGCATAACCTCATTAGGAATATCAAGTCCCTCTGCTTTCGCTTTTTTGCGCAGGATCGCAATACGCGTTTCAAGGTCGGGAGGAGTAATATCAGTAATTAGCCCCCATTCAAACCTGGAGCGAAGACGGTCTTCCAGCGTAGGAATTTCCTTTGGAGGACGGTCGCTTGAGATGATGATCTGCTTGCTTTCTTCATGCAAGGTATTAAAAGTATGGAAAAACTCTTCCTGTGTCTGTTCTTTTCCAGCAAGAAACTGAATATCATCGATAAGAAGAACATCCACATTTCGATATTTATCGCGGAAATCTCCCGCTTTGTTATCTCGGATCGAGTTAATGAATTCATTCGTAAATTTCTCGGAAGATAAGTATACGACTTTAGCTGATGGATTATGATCTAATACATAATGGCCGATTGCATGCATAAGGTGAGTTTTTCCGAGTCCAACTCCCCCGTAAATAAATAAAGGATTGTATGCCTTAGCCGGAGCCTCGGCTACAGCAAGTGAAGCTGCATGGGCGAAGCGGTTTCCGGACCCGATGACAAACGTGTCGAATGTATATTTCGGGTTTAGCATCGTTAATGGCAGTTCCTGCTGTTCTTCCTCCGGCTTTTTCTTTTTTGGAGGAAGAGGAAGATCGACTTCTTCTTCACTTTGATTTTGCGGAATGATGAATTTTACTCCTAATTCTTCACCGGTTATGTCATAAAGAATTCCGGAGATCAGCTGGGAATAGCGCTCTTCAAGCCAGTCACGGGCAAACTCATTCGGGGCCTTAACGACTAAAGTGTCTCCCTGCAGAGAATGCGCTTTTGTCGATTTCAGCCATGTATCAAAACTGGGCTTGCTGATTTTTTTCTCGATATTGGCCAGAGCATTATTCCAAAGATCCGCAATGTTTTCCAATGATATCCCTCCTTTTCCATCTATAATTGGGAATTTAGATTACTGTCCAGCTCCGGTGTCTTTCGAAGGACACCTTCCGCTTTTCTTTGTTTCGAGCCACAAAAACGATAGGTTATACACGCTGTATAACCCTGAAGTTTATAAATATACGAAACTGTTTATGTGGAAAAATATATAATAAGGAAGTAAAGTGGAATTTCGACAGTATCCACTGTCTGTGGACAAACTTTTACAAACCCCTTGGATAACCTGTCCACATGTTATCCACAATCTGTGGATAATGAAGATATACACAATGATTTATTAAGTGTTAAAACACAATTATGATAACAGATAATGCTTTTGTCTGCAATGCTTTTTAAACCTTTATCCACAACATGCCATCCCTGTTCATAAAAATTGTCCACAGCCTCTGGTTGTGTGAAAAACTTGTCAATATGTGATGTGGATAATGAAAATGCTGTCGAAATTTTATCCACAGCCCTGTTTTTTTAGAAAATCCAATTCTGAATATCAGATAGAGAGATGCCATTTTTTCGTGGCCAGGTCATCTGGAGACCGTCAGAATTTGCAGTCTAAAATAGCAGCTTTTACAATGAACTAATGAGAAAAACGTGGAAAAATGAAATTTTAGGATGACATTCAGGCAAAAAGAAGGTAAACTTTCTGAGTGGGTTCTTTCAGATATGCAAAAAGAGAAAGAGCAGCAAAGCGTTTTTAAATGTTATTTCGTAAGTTGTTTATTCATAATAAATTTTAACTGCTGAGTTGATTGGAGCGCAGGGCACTTGATCCTCGAAAATGCATTCGCATTTTCTTCGTGCGGTGTTGATTCAAGGAAGCTTATTCACTGTCCTGCGGGAGGCTCCTGTTCCTCCCCGCGGAAAGCAAGTGCCCGCAGCGGAGATCAACGAACTAACTTTATAAGAAAAAACAAATTATGAAAGAAAGAGCCGAAACTAATTTTTTTGCCATTGAAGGCAGATTGACTTATATGCATAGTTGACAATTTTCTAGTTACATCTATATAATTAGAAAGACTGTCTTTAACAGCAATTCCTCAGGGAGGTGTCATATATGAAAAGAACTTATCAACCAAACAAGCGTAAAAGAAGCAAGGTTCATGGTTTCCGCAGCCGCATGAGCTCTCCGAACGGACGTAACGTTCTAGCTCGCCGCCGCCGCAAAGGAAGAAAAGTATTATCTGCTTAGGCCACTGAAACGTCAGTGGTCTTTTTTTCCATGTAAAGATAAATGTCCAAGGCGCTCTGCGCTTTTTTGAAAAGGTGATGACATGAAAAAAGAGTTCCGTGTAAAAAAGAATAAAGAATTTCAAGAGGCCTTTAAAAAGGGAAAGTCATTCGCCAACCGTCAATTTGTCGTTTACATCTTGAGAAAAGAGGAGCAGAATCATTTCCGCATTGGCCTTTCTGTCAGTAAAAAAATCGGCAATGCCGTTATGAGGAACCAGATCAAAAGGTATATCCGCCAGGCATTCTTAGAACTGGAGGAGGAAATTAAGCCGCAGTATGATCTGATCGTCATTGCGAGGAAACCGGTGGCAGAAATGGATTTTCATGAAGTTAAAAAGAGTCTGATCCATGTATTGAAGGTTTCGCGGGTTTTGAATAAACCGGGACTTGGAAATACTAAAAATCAATAATCTTTATCTATCTTTATTTTGAAGCACTTCATTTTAAAAGATGGTAAAATAAGATACATATGAGCGTGTGCCCTCTGAGGGGGACAAGCAAATGATATCCATACTATTATCAGGAGCAATTAAGGAGGAAAAAACGGTTGAAGAAACGAATATTCCTATTAATCGGTTTAGTGTTTGTGATGGCCCTTTTATCGGGCTGTACAGAAATCAACCAGCCGATTACATCTGAAAGTGAAGGCTTTTGGAACGAGTATATTGTCTACCCGCTTTCGCTGTTTATTATTAAGGTAGCGGAATTTGCAGGCGGCAGCTATGGACTATCGATTATTATTGTGACGATCATTATCCGGCTGGTCATCCTGCCATTAATGATTAAACAAACGAGAAGTTCAAAAGCGATGCAGGCGATACAGCCAGAAATGCAGAAGCTTCGTGAAAAATACAGCTCAAAAGACCAGAAAACCCAGCAAAAGCTGCAGCAGGAAACAATGGCTTTATTCCAAAAGCACGGCGTTAATCCGCTTGCAGGATGTTTCCCGCTGGTGATTCAAATGCCGATCCTGATCGGTTTCTATCATGCGATTACACGTACGCGCGAAATCGCAAACCATAATTTCCTTTGGTTTGACCTTGGTTCTCCGGATCCAATTTACTTATTGCCTTTAATTGCAGGTGTGACAACGTTCATTCAGCAGAAAATGATGATGGCCGGCACTCAGCATACGGGGCAAATGGCTGCACAAATGAAAATGATGCTTTACCTAATGCCGATTATGATCGTTATTTTTGCCATTAACTTCCCGGCAGCTCTTTCTTTATACTGGGTAGTGGGGAATATCTTCATGATCGTTCAAACGTATTTCATTAAAGGTCCGGACCTGAAAGCTGCAGCGGCCGGAAATGCAGGAGGAGCCAAAAAGTGAAACAAGTAACTGCTACAGGACAGACCGTCAAGGAAGCAGTAGAGTCAGCTTTAGCTCAATTAAACACAACAGAAGACCGCTTAGAGATTACTATCGTTGATGAGGGTAAAAAAGGCATTTTCGGGATTTTCGGATCCCGGCCGGCCGTGGTGAAAGCTGTGAAGAAACCTGATCCGATTGAGGAAGCCGAAAAGTTCCTCAAAGACGTCAGCGGGAAAATGGGCGTGACCATTGAAATTGAAACATTAAGGGACGGAAAAAATGTTCAATTTATCCTATCCGGTGAAAAGATTGCTCTTTTAATCGGAAAAAGGGGACAAACGCTCAATTCCCTCCAGTATTTGACACAGCTGGTCATTAACCGCTATGCGGAGCAGTACTTAAATGTAGTGCTTGATGCAGAGGATTACCGGAAAAGACGCCAGGATACCCTGATTCAACTGGCTGAAAGGCTTGCTCAAAAAGCTTTGAAGACGGGAAAAGAAATAGCACTGGAACCTATGCCTTCATATGAACGCAAAGTGATCCATACCGCCCTCGTAAATAATAAGCGAATCAATACGTATTCTGATGGCAATGACCCGCATCGTCATATTGTCATCGCACCAGCCAGAACAAGATAGCAGGAAAAGCGGAAGCGCAGCGCTGTAGCTAGACAGTTATCGACGTTCAAAATATAAAAATTTCTTATATTGCAAATCCCAGTCCATTTACGGATTGGGATTTTTTTTGTCGCACTTTGTCATTTCCCGCAAATTATTAAATCTCAATTGGTTTTATTGTTATTCACATGTGGATAAGTTAAAATAGAGCATATTAATTATGAGACGTGTGGATAATTTTTCAGCGGGTGTATTTAAGCTGGCTGTTGATAAGTAACATGTGACTGATGGACAAGCCGGAATCGCGGGCTGATATGCTTTTCTAAAAAAAAACCATGTGATATTCTATTAATTTGGGGAATCGATATTATTATTTCTAAAGATAAGAAAACTTTCCTTTGACTTGGATAACTGTCTAGCTCCAGGCGCCATCGGCTCGAGGTCATAAGCCAATCCGTCCAAAAGGTTAAAGAACAACCTTTCAGCCGGCTTGTCTTATGCTTGTCGCCGACAAGCGGGCGCCTTCCGCTTTTCGTTATATAGATCGATAAAACAGAAAAAAGAGAGGTGAATGAATTGGAATTTGATACAATAGCCGCGATATCTACTCCGATGGGGGAAGGAGCCATTGCCATTGTCCGCCTGAGCGGTGACCAGGCTTTTGAAATTGCGGACCGGCTGTTCAGAGGAGTGGGAGGCAAGCGTCTAAAGGATGTTGCGTCCCATACCATTCATTATGGACATATTATGGATCCCAAAACCGGACAGATTGCTGAGGAAGTAATGGTTTCGGCCATGAAGGGGCCGAAAACCTTTACTAAAGAAGATGTCATTGAAATCAACTGCCATGGCGGACTGGTTTCCGTAAACCGCGTGCTGCAGCTTTTGCTGAATAATGGTGCACGCCTGGCAGAGCCTGGTGAATTTACAAAGCGCGCCTTTTTGAACGGGCGGATTGATTTATCTCAGGCAGAAGCGGTTATGGATTTAATCCGTGCGAAGACTGACCGGGCTATGAACATGGCACTTGGCCAGATGGAAGGAAGGCTGTCAAAGCTTATTCAGAAGCTTAGGCAGGAAATTCTGGAGATTCTTGCCCATGTAGAAGTCAATATCGACTATCCGGAGTACGATGATGTCGAGGAAATGACCCATCATATGCTGATGGAGAAGGCTTCTTATGTAAAGAAGGAAATCGAAAAGCTTCTTCAGACCTCACAGCAGGGGAAAATTCTGCGTGAAGGACTTTCAACTGTAATCGTCGGACGGCCAAACGTTGGAAAATCTTCCTTATTGAATAGCCTTGTTCACGAGAATAAGGCGATTGTAACAGATATCCCGGGCACAACCCGTGATGTCATCGAAGAATACGTGAATGTAAGAGGAGTGCCTCTCCGCCTGGTTGATACAGCCGGCATTCGCGAAACGGAAGATATTGTGGAACGGATTGGTGTTGAAAAATCAAGGCAGGTATTAAAGGAAGCAGATTTGATTTTGCTCGTGCTCAATTACTCGGATGAATTGACGTCTGAGGATGAAAATATTTTCAAAGCGGTCGAAGGCATGGATGTTATTGTAATTGTCAATAAAACCGACCTTGACCAAAAAATCGACATGAAACGCGTGCGTGAGCTTTCCAAGCATCATAAACTGGTTACAACCTCTTTATTGGAGGATCAGGGAGTCGACGATCTTGAGGAAGCCATTGCTTCTTTATTCTTTGCAGGCTCCATCGAAGCCGGAGATATGACATATGTATCCAATACCCGCCATATTGCCCTATTGAACCAGGCTCAAAATGCCATCGATGAAGCGATGCAGGGTGTTGAGATGGGAACGCCGATTGACATTGTTCAGATTGATTTGACGAGAACATGGGAGCTGCTTGGTGAAATTATTGGTGACAGCGTCCATGAAAGCTTGATCGACCAGTTATTCTCGCAGTTCTGTTTAGGAAAATAGATGATTTAGGCAGGCTGTGTCAGCTGACGCAGCGGAAATAGATTTTTAACTTTTGCAATCGGCTGGCTCAGCCCGTGGCTTTTAAAAGCTTGTGCCTGTGCTTTTCTGATTGCAGCAAAGGAGGCCGCATCATGACATATGAAGCTGGAAGTTATGATGTCATAGTAGTCGGAGCCGGACACGCGGGTGTAGAAGCAGGCCTTGCTTCGGCCCGTCTCGGCGCAAAGACATTAATGATTACAATCAACCTGGATATGGTAGCCTTTATGCCCTGCAACCCTTCAGTCGGAGGTCCTGCAAAAGGGATTGTGGTAAGGGAAATCGATGCTCTTGGCGGAGAAATGGGCAAAAATATTGATAAAACCCATATTCAGATGCGCATGCTCAATACAGGAAAAGGCCCTGCAGTCCGTGCGTTAAGAGCTCAGGCCGATAAATTCACGTATCAGCATGAAATGAAAAAAACGCTGGAAAATGAACCAAACCTGACACTTATTCAGGGAATGGTTGAACGGCTGATTGTCGAAGATGGAGAATGCAGGGGCGTCGTCACCCAGACAGGTGCCGTCTATCATTCAAAAGCCGTAGTTATTACGACCGGAACCTTCTTAAGAGGGGAAATCATCCTCGGTGAGCTCAAGTACTCAAGCGGTCCTAACAACCAGCAGCCGTCCATTAAGCTCTCAGAACACCTGCAGGAGCTTGGCTTTGATCTGGTCCGTTTTAAAACAGGAACACCGCCGCGCGTCAACAGCCACTCCATTGATTACAGCAAAACGGAAATCCAGCCTGGCGATGATGTGCCCAGAGCTTTTTCCTATGAAACGACCAAGTATATTACAGACCAGCTGCCTTGCTGGCTGACGTATACCAATGAAGAAACGCATACATTGATCGACAATAATCTTCATCGCTCGCCAATGTACTCCGGCATGATCAAAGGAACTGGTCCGCGCTATTGCCCGTCAATTGAAGATAAGGTTGTCCGCTTTAACGATAAGCCGCGCCATCAGATCTTCCTGGAGCCTGAAGGCCGGAATACTCAGGAAGTATACGTGCAGGGGCTTTCAACAAGCTTGCCTGAGGATGTGCAGCAGCAGATTCTCAGAACTATCCCGGGACTTGAAAATGTACAGATGATGCGTGCCGGCTATGCGATTGAATATGATTCCATCGTACCTACACAATTATGGCCGACACTTGAAACCAAGAAGGTGAAAAATCTCTATACTGCAGGCCAGATTAACGGGACATCCGGCTATGAAGAGGCTGCCGGCCAGGGGCTAATGGCAGGCATGAATGCCGGATTAAAATCGCTGGATAAAGAAGAAGTCATTTTAAGCCGATCAGATGCTTATATTGGCGTCCTGATTGACGATCTTGTGACTAAAGGCACGAACGAGCCTTACCGTCTATTGACTTCAAGAGCGGAATACCGTCTGCTGCTTCGCCATGATAATGCCGACCTGCGCTTAACAGAGCTCGGCCGCAAAGTAGGGCTGATCAGTGAAGAACGCTATGGGAAATTCCAGCTGAAAAAACAGGCGATTGAAGAAGAAAAATCACGTTTGCAAGGCATCATCATCAAGCCGACTTCTGATGTGCAGGAGCTGATTAAAAGTCAGGGCGGAAGCGAGCTGAAAGACGGCATCCGCGCCTCTGATCTGCTGAAGCGTCCGGAAATGGCTTATGATCATATCCATCAGCTTATTCCGGCTGAGAATCCACTTGATCCGGATGTTTCCGAGCAGGTGGAAATCCAGATCAAGTATGAAGGCTATATTGAAAAGTCACTTCAGCAGGTAGAGCGACTGAAGAAGATGGAGAACAAGAAGATCCCTGAAAACATCGATTATGATGATATTAACGGGCTGGCTTCCGAAGCAAGACAAAAGCTGAAGGAAGTAAGGCCGCTATCTCTCGCGCAGGCTTCTCGAATTTCCGGTGTAAACCCTGCCGATATCTCTATTTTGCTTGTTTATTTAGAACAGGGCAGAATTGCAAGAGTTTCAGCGGAGTAAAAGGGGAAATCCGATCATGTCTGAGAACCGAAAGGATTTATAGATGAATACCGAACAATTTACAGAAATGCTGGCGGCGAAGGGAATTGCCCTTTCGCCACAGCAATTGCAGCAATATGACACATACTATTCCACACTTGTGGAATGGAATGAAAAAATGAATTTAACCGCCATCACGGAAAAGGAAGATGTTTATCTCAAGCATTTTTATGACTCGATAAGCGCTGCTTTTTACTTTGATTTCAACCAGCCGTTAAAGGTTTGTGATGTCGGTGCTGGTGCAGGTTTTCCAAGCATACCGATTAAAATTGCTTTTCCGGGTTTACATATTACAATCGTTGACTCGCTGAATAAACGTATAGGGTTTCTGGAGCATTTGGCGAAGAAGCTGGAGCTTGAGAATGTCCGCTTTATCCATGACCGGGCGGAATCCTTTGGCCAGAATAAAGAGTACCGTGAGTCTTTTGATGTTGTGACAGCACGGGCTGTTGCCAGATTGTCCGTTTTAAGTGAGCTTTGTCTGCCTCTGGCAAAAACAGGCGGCACATTTGTTGCTATGAAGGGTGCCAGTGCAAAAGAGGAACTGGATGCCGGTAAAAAGGCAATCTCTGTACTGGGAGGAAAACTCGTGGATTCCCACACGTTTACCTTGCCTGAGGAAGAAAGTGAGCGCAATATTTTAATCATAAAAAAAGAAAAGAGCACTCCTAAAAAGTACCCGCGTAAGCCGGGGACACCCAATAAAACACCAATTGAATAGGGTGCGCAATTTGCCATTGTATGACATAATGGTGTAAACTAATCGATTTTTCCAGATATTTATATTGCTCCTGTCCAGCAGGATTTGTCATGATGATAGAGAATATGTTATAGGGAGTTTCGTAAAGGTGGTGCAGGGTGATGAAGCATTCTTTCTCACGCTTTTTTGGCCTAGGCGAAAAGGGAGAACAAGTTACAGCGGAAAAACCAGCAGAAGAACAATTGGATATTGAAGACTTAAGCGACAGAGAAGAAGTTAAGAAGATACCTATTGATCGAATCGTCCCCAACCGTTTTCAGCCAAGAACGGTGTTTGATGATGAGAAGATAGAAGAGCTTTCTCGGACCATCCATACGCATGGAATCATCCAGCCGATTGTCGTAAGGGAATTTGAGGGTGGCCAGTTTGAAATCATAGCAGGTGAACGCAGATACCGGGCCATGAAAAAACTGGGCTGGGAAGAAGCTCCGGCTATCGTAAAAAATCTAAGTGATACGGAAACGGCTTCAGTGGCTTTAATTGAAAACCTTCAAAGGGAAGAACTGTCTCCGATTGAAGAAGCTGTTGCCTACGGAAAGCTTTTAGAACTGCATAATCTGACACAGGAAGCATTGGCACAGCGCCTTGGAAAAGGCCAGTCAACCGTTGCAAATAAGCTTCGGCTGCTGAAATTGCCGCAGCCTGTCCAGGATGCATTATTAAACAAATCGATCACAGAGCGGCATGCCCGTTCGCTAATCCCGCTGAAAGACCCTGAAAAGCAGGTCGCCCTGCTGCAGGAGATTGTGGAAAAGAATCTGAATGTGAAGCAGACAGAAGACAGGGTTGTCAAAATTCTCGAACAGAAAAATCCAAAGCCGAAGCCGAAGCGCAAAGCATTCAGCAAGGATATGAGAATTGCGGTTAATACGATCCGCCAATCTTTATCCATGGTTTCTGACAGCGGAATTAATCTTGATTCGGAAGAAGAAGAATTTGATGAATTTTATCAAATCACGATTAAGATTCCTAAAAAGAAATAATTTTTTACGCGAAAGATAAAGCGGGGGCATTCCCTGTTTTGTTTTTCGCGTTTTTTTGAAGGAACGATAAAAAGACTATTAGAATCTTCTTATTTTTTACAAAAAAATTATTCTGCCCTGTTTTTCATGATAAAATAGACTACGTGATTTAACGATTCTAATAAATTTGCAGATAAATAGATTGTAATACTGATAGATGAAAGCAGGTGACACCGTGGGCAAGATTTTAGCCGTTGCGAACCAGAAAGGCGGAGTCGGCAAAACGACCACTTCTGTCAATCTTGGCGCATGCCTGGCATACATAGGGAAGAAAGTGCTGCTGGTCGACATTGATCCGCAGGGTAACGCAACAAGCGGAATCGGCATCGAAAAAGCAGATGTCGATCATTGCATCTATGACGTTCTCGTTGATGATGTGGAAGCATCAAAGGTTATAAAGCCAACTTCTGTAGAGAATTTATACGCTATCCCGGCAACCATTCAGCTGGCAGGCGCAGAAATTGAACTGGTGCCGACCATCTCACGGGAAGTAAGATTAAAGAGGGCTCTGGAAGAAGTGAAGGCAAATTTTGATTATGTTATTATTGACTGTCCTCCTTCCCTTGGATTACTGACCATTAACTCGCTGACTGCTTCAGATGCCGTCATCATACCAGTGCAATGTGAGTACTATGCGCTTGAGGGTCTGAGTCAGCTTCTGAATACGGTCCGCCTTGTGCAGAAGCATCTGAATCATGATTTGAAAATTGAAGGCGTTCTGCTGACGATGCTTGATGCCCGTACAAATCTTGGCATTCAGGTCATTGAAGAAGTGAAAAAATATTTTCAGGATAAAGTATATAAAACAATCATTCCCCGCAATGTACGGCTGGGAGAAGCTCCGAGCCATGGAGAACCTATCATTACTTATGATCCGAAGTCACGCGGAGCTGAAGTATATTTAGAACTGGCAAAGGAAGTGGTTTCAAATGGCTAAAGGTTTAGGAAAAGGTCTGAATGCTTTTTTCAATAATATTGAAACCGAAAAAGAAGAAACTGTGCATGAAGTCAAAATAAAGGACATCCGTCCCAACCCTTATCAGCCGCGCAAAGTGTTTGAAAAGGAAGCCATCGAGGAATTGAAGCAGTCCATCCTTGAACACGGAATTCTGCAGCCGATAATCGTCCGCAAAAGCATCAAGGGCTATGAGATTGTAGTCGGGGAGCGCCGCTACCGGGCAGCAAAAGAAGCGAATCTTGAGAGAGTTCCTGTAGTCGTTCGGGAATTAACCGAACAGCAGATGATGGAGCTCGCTGTTCTTGAAAATCTGCAGCGTGAAGACTTAACTCCCATTGAAGAAGCGGCTGCATACCAGCTGTTAATGGAGAAGCTTAAGGTGACACAAGAGGAGCTGGCCAAGCGCCTTGGAAAAAGCAGGCCGCATATTGCGAACCATATCAGGCTCCTGTCCCTTCCTCCAAAAATCCAAGGGCTGATCTCGGAAGGCAAAATCTCCATGGGCCATGGCAGAGCACTATTGGGTCTGCGAAAAAAAGAGAAGCTGCAGGCGCTCGTTGAAAAAACAGTTAAAGACGGCTTAAATGTCCGTCAGCTTGAACAGCTGATTCAGCAGCTGAATGATGTTTCACGTGAAACGAAAAAGAAAAATGCACCAAAAGATATTTTTATTAAGGAACGCGAATCCTCTCTCAGAGAAAGATTCGGAACCACCGTCCATATTAAACAGTCCAAAAACAAAGGGAAAATAGAGATTGAATTTTTCTCAAAAGAAGATTTGGAACGCATTATGGAACTTTTAGAAACCAATTCGTAAGCCATCTTAATGATGGTTTATTTTTTTACAGGGTTCCATAAAAAAAGATTGTAGGTCAGTACCTTTCGTGGTAATTTTAATAGAAAATAATTCGCATTGCGAAATAATAAGGTGAAGAATATGTTTTTGCTAGGTACGCTTGTGAATGGATTATTGATTATTATTGGAACACTGCTTGGGAAATTGCTCCATCGCATTCCTGAAAGCATGAAGGGCACGGTGATGCATGCGATCGGCCTGGCTGTCATGGTGCTCGGCCTGCAAATGGGCTTGAAGAGCGAGAATTTCCTGGTTGTGATTTTAAGCCTTGTTTTCGGGGCGGTTATTGGGGAATCCTTAGCTCTCGAAGATAAGCTGAACCAACTTGGCGATTGGCTCGAAAGAAAAATCGGCTCAAAAGGCCAGGGCAGCATTTCCCAGGGCTTCGTAACGGCTACGCTTATCTTTGTCATTGGCGCTATGGCCATTATCGGCGCGCTCGACAGCGGCATCCGCGGCGATCACTCGGTTCTTTATACCAAATCGATTATTGACGGCTTCACCTCCCTCATCTTAACGACTACATTAGGGATTGGTGTACTCTTTTCAGCTTTTCCGGTTATGCTCTATGAAGGACTCATTGCCCTTTTTGCCACCCAGATCGACCGGTTTGTCCCCCAGCTTCTTATGGACAGCTTTATTAAGGAAATGACCGCGACAGGCGGAATCATGATCTTTGCGATTGGTCTGAATCTGACAGGAATTACAAAGATCAGAGTTGCGAACCTGCTTCCTGGAATTGTGATTACGGGGATTATTGTGTCGGTTGTTTATTTTTACGGGATTTATTTTTAGGTGATGGGGATTTAGCTGTTTGTGCATAGGTGTGAAGCATGTGCATCGGAATTTATTGTGCTTGCGGCGCCTGTCTAAACCTCTGGGTGTGCAGCGCATAAACTAATGGAATTGACGCAAAAGCCGGCTGCAGCAGCGCATAAAATAGGAATAACAGCGCGAAAAGAAGTGAGAACGGCGCATAAATCGGGTGAGCGCGCAAAAGTATAATCAGATAGCGCATAAACTAACCAAATCAGCGCAAAAAGATGTGCCAACAGAGCAATCCCCTCCCCTCCCCCAGCTAACCAAAAAAGCCGCAGGCCGATTTCCCCTGCGGCTTCCTATTCATTAAGGTGTTTGTTCACGGTTCAGTTCCCACTTGAATGCAGGCCATGCTGGCGCTGTCTGGTGGGTCAGGCTTGCTTCATAGATGCCGCCTGCGATGGTTTTGGCCATTTTCAGGACGAGGTTGAGCCTTGTGTTCTGGAGGACGAAGAATTCCATAAATCCGCTGACGTTGACGATGCCGGTTATGTGCATGTCTCCTACTTCCGGCAGGTCTTTATTAACTCCGGCGCCAGGCTTGACAGGGCCTTCTCCGATTTGAATGACTCCGACGCTTTTTAAGCGGCCCAGGCAGGCGTCGATCCCGATGATAAAGGGATTAAAATGTTTCTTTTTAATTTCATTCAGTTTTTCTTCCAGGTTTACGGCATGGATTGGGTCCTCCAGTGTTCCGTATACATGGAAAGATGAAATGGATTTTTCCTCGAGGAGTGTGCCGACCAGCGGACCTAATGAATCGCCTGTAGAGCGGTCTGTGCCAATGCAGACAAAAACGATGGGACGGCAGCTGATGCCCGCAGGCAGAATATTCTTCAGTTCAGCAGCCAATTTTTCAGCAGAGTTTGTTTCTTCATGCGAGATTCTGGCAGAAGCCCCGCCTTTTTTGTCAAACAAGTTCGGTTTGAAGTTCATATAGGTCCACTCCCTCTTTATTCCTTGCCATGCCCGAAAAACAAGTATTTATACGTTTTTAACAGTATACGGAATTTTTGTGTAATCTATACATACCTGTATTATTTAATCGTTAAACAATCGGGTTTTTAACTGTTAAGCCATGAGAAAAATTGATAAAATAATTTTGTTTTACAGAGGGGTTCGCACTGAGGGGCAAGATGCAGTATAATTTCATACAAGTTAAAGGCTTGAAATTTTGAACGTGATTACTGTCTAACTCCAGGCGCCATCGGCTCTCGGGTCTAAACTTGTCTAGTTTCGGCTCCTGGGGACTCGAGGTCATAAGCCGTTCCTGGGCAGTCACCTCAACATTTCTTTCAATCCGTCCAAAAGGTTAAAGAACAACCTTTCAGCCGGCTCG
>NZ_CAXQGS010000018.1:0-17377 GCF_964223445.1 Cytobacillus sp. | reverse complement strand
TTGCATGTATTAGGCACGCCGCCAGCGTTCGTCCTGAGCCAGGATCAAACTCTCCATATAAGAGTTTATTAAGCTCATAAATTGTCTTTTCAAAAAAGACTAAAGAATTAACGTTGACGTTTTTGTTCGTTCAGTTTTCAAAGATCAATCCGCCGCTCAGAAGCGACTTTATTAATATATCATTCTCACGAATAAATGTCAACATCTTTTTTAAGATGTTTTTTCATTACGTCATGGTGACGACCTTTAATATATTATCACCAGCGCTAAGATCTGTCAACAGAATCACTAAAAAAAATTATAAATAAAAACAGCCGCTTCGAACGGCTGTCCAATTACATAATCCATGTCTGTATGGCAACAAGCGCAAACAATCCAGGTATGCCTAGAAATCCGGAAATGGCCGAAGTGGCAAGGTTTATGGGTACATGTATGCCAACCTGATTGCCAAATGCATTTAAAAAAAATAAAAAGAGGGCTCCTATAATCAGTTTAATGGCTCCCTGCCCTATGAACCTTACAGGTTTTAATGGGGCACCTATAAATAGAAGCAATAAGATTAACCCTCCTAAAATGGAGATTACTGCAATAGGGTCCAAAAGAAAAATCCTCCTCTCAGGAAACTTGTACTACTAATTTATGATTAGCGCGTACAAAAAAGACCTGAGAGGAGGACAAGTATTTTGTATTGAACGATTTTCTTTCCGCAACGGGAACAAACTAGATTCTGACTTTTACATTTCTCTTTTTAGCTTCCCTGAATAGAAAAAAGTATTTAGCTTCGGCCAGCTTTGCCTGGCTGATTGCTTCCGGGGAAGGATCAAAGCTCTTTTCCACTAGTGATTTCTGGTTGTTCCAATCTGTTTTCAATCTGTTCAGCTGCTCCAAAAGCTTCTCATCAAACTCGCTCCGAAGCCATCCTTTCCTGCGAAAAAACATAAATTCCGCCTCCGTGCTTAAACTTCTCTTCTGCCCTCTAACGCTTTCGAAAGCGTTACTTCATCCGCATATTCCAAGTCTCCGCCTACTGGCAGGCCATGAGCAATCCGGGTAGCCTTTATGCCGGATGGCTTGATCAGGCGGGAGATATACATGGCTGTTGCTTCCCCTTCAATATTTGGATTGGTGGCAAGAATAATTTCCTGGACTGTTTCATCCTGAAGCCTCTTTAGTAAATCAGGAATATTGATATCTTCAGGCCCTATTCCATCCATTGGAGAAATGGCTCCGTGAAGGACATGATACAGTCCGTTATATTCCTTCATCTTTTCCATGGCAATAACGTCCTTCGGATCCTGGACCACACAGATTACTGACCGGTCGCGTCTCTGGTCCTCACAAATATAACAAGGGTCCTGATCAGTGATATGTCCGCAGACAGAGCAGTAAGATAAATTTCTTTTCGCATTGACAAGTGCCTTGGCAAAATCCAGCACAGTATCTTCTTTCATACTCAAAACAAAAAACGCCAGACGCGCAGCCGTTTTTGGGCCGATTCCGGGCAATTTCATAAAGCTGTCAATCAGCTTTGATATCGGTTCAGGATAATGCATGTATGATTTCCTCCTATATGAAAAGGAAAAGCGCCGCGAGCATGACGGCCTGATGAAGATTCCCATCAGACTATGTTCGCTGGCGCTCAGCCTGTCCGTTCTTTCGTGCATATCTCTATTATAGATAAAACATGCAAGAAAGAATTCTTTCAGGACGTTTAATTAAAACATTCCCGGCAGGTTCATTCCTTTAGTAAATTGGCCCATTGTGTCGTTTGTTAAGTCATCCGCTTTTTTCAGTGCATCGTTAGTTGCCGCCAGAACAAGGTCCTGAAGCATTTCAATATCTTCCGGATCAACAACTTCTTCTTTAATATTTACTTCTAATACTTGTTTATGTCCGGATACAATGACAGTCACCATTCCGCCGCCAGCTGTTCCTTCAATTCTTTTTTCGCCAAGCTCTTCCTGTGCCTGTGCCATCTTCTTTTGCATTTTCTGCATTTGCTTCATCATATTTTGCATATTTCCCATTCCACCGCGCATTTCACATACCTCCAACTATTTTCTATTCTTTAATTTCAATTAGTTCAGCGCCAAATAACTTGACTGCTTCAGCCACATGGGGCTCTTCCTCAGTTCTGCCGAAGCCCTCGCCAGACTCATCTCCGTCACGCTGGCTGCGCAGGAAATCCTCCCTGACACTTTGCCATTGTTCATCCGGAATGCCGACCAGCTGCAATCTCTTGCCTAATAGCTCAAACAGGACATTCGCCAGTGTGTCGAGGAATTTCGCATTATCCATGGCCATTTGACAGTGAATTTCATATTTGAATTTTACGATAAGTGCTGTTTCGGATGCGGCAACAGGTTCTGCTTCATTGAGAAGCGCCGCCTGAGAGCGCATCTGGTTTTGAACAAGAAGGTTCAGCATTTCGCCCCAGCGGCTCTTTACAGCTACCAGGTCGTTTTTCGTTGCCTGTTTCAGTACTTCATTCACTTTTCCAACTGGTGCCTGGAATCCTTTTCGTGAACTTCTCTGCGTTTTTTTCTGTACAGCAGGAGCTCCATCATCTTTCACCGCTATGCCGTTTTTCTTTAATTCCGCCAGCTCATGCTGAAGCTGTTCGATTTTTTGCATCAGCGGCTTGATGTCTGCAGACTGTCCTGCTCTCTCTCGCTGTTCAAGCTGGCACAGCTTCACAATCGCCACCTCCAGGAAAATCCTCGGATGGTTGGTCCATCGCATTTCCTGCTGGGCTTTGTTCAGTACCTCAATAAGCTCATATAGCTCTTCCGGCTCCACTTCCTGGGCAAGCTGCTGGAAGTCTTCATCAAGCATGACTCTTTCCAATGATTCCTCCAGCCTTGGAGCTGCTTTATATAAAAGCATATCCCGGTAATACAGAATAAAGTCTTCTATAAAACGGGATGGATCTTTTCCCTGAAAAAGAAGCTCTTCCAGAAATTCCAGCCCGGCTGCGGCATCCCTGTCTTTAACCGCTCTTGCCAGTTTATTTAGAAATCCTTGCGATACTGCACCTGTCACAGACAGGGCATCTTCTACTGTAACGCGATCCTGGCTGAAGGAAATTGCCTGATCAAGCAGGCTAAGAGCATCACGCATACCGCCTTCTGCAGCTCTCGCGATGATCTGCATTGCCTGGTCCTCATATGATGCATCTGTTTCATCCGCAATCAGCTTCATTCTTCCTGTTATCGCCTGAGCAGTAATCCTTTTAAAATCAAATCGCTGGCACCGGGAAATAATCGTTAGCGGAATTTTATGAGGCTCCGTTGTGGCTAAAATAAAAATGACATGCTTAGGCGGCTCTTCAAGCGTCTTTAACAGGGCATTGAAAGCTCCAATAGAAAGCATATGCACCTCATCGACGATGTAAACTTTATACTTTACAGCGTTTGGGGCATATTTCACTTTGTCCCTGATATCCCTGATTTCTTCTACACCATTATTAGAGGCAGCATCAATTTCAATGACATCAGGGATCGAACCGTCTGTAATGCCTCTGCAGGCTGCACACTCATTGCACGGTTCAGTGACAGGTGCCTTCTCACAGTTAACAGCCTTTGCAAGAATTTTTGCTGCACTTGTTTTACCGGTTCCGCGGGGGCCGGAAAACAAATAGGCGTGTGATATCTTCTCCTGAAGCAGGGCGTTTTGCAAAGTCTTTGTCACATGTTCCTGCCCGACAACATCGATAAACTGTTGCGGACGCCAAACACGATATAAAGCTTGATAACTCACTGACACGCCCCCTTCCTATGTATAGTCCTTCATCTATTATAACGTATCTAAATTCCTTTTTACAAAACCTAGAGCAAATAATTAAAACAAAAAACCCACCCCGCTAAAGGATGAGTTTTAATTACAATATAAACTGCCGTGCACCTTCCGTCGACTGACGCCCATAGGCGTTACTTTAGCAGTTAGCTCGGCCCAGGCAACCCTGCGGCACATGGGAGCTTCCACTTAATGCTGCTTCCTTCCGGACCTGACATGATTCATGGATTCCCATTGCGCAGGACCCGGGCGTCAACACCACTTACTTAAGGCAGGCCCTACAGGACATCAGCCTCGGGAAGGGATTCAGCCTCGCTAGAGCGGATTGCGAGTACAGGGCACCGCTACCTCCCCGCCTAGCACGGCAAAGTTGATACCATATTTAGTTGCGTCTTTGTCCGACGCATTTATAAGTATACTAACATTTAGGTGAAAAAGCAATGCCTAACCATTGTCAATTCCTGTATCAAGTTCCATCTGCAGCAATTGCCTTCTTTTTTTCTCTTCTTTCTTGCGCTTTCGCAACCCTCTGAAAAAGCTCGAAAGCATCTCGCCGCATTCTTCTTCCAGCACCCCTGGCACAACTTCACTCTGGTGATTGAACCGCTCATCCTGCAATAGATTCATAAGCGTCCCGGCACATCCGCCCTTTGGATCCTTAGCCCCATACACTACCTTTTTAATACGCGATAAGATGATGGACCCCGAACACATCGGACAAGGCTCCAAGGTAACATAAAGAATGGCATTCTCCAGCCTCCAGGTTCCGAGTTTTTTACATGCCTGATCAATGGCAAGCAATTCCGCATGCGCAATCGCAGTCTGATTCACTTCTCTCAAATTATGTGCCCGGGCAATAATTTCCCCGTCCAGGACAATGACTGCGCCAATCGGAACTTCTTCCAGCTCCTCCGCCAGCTTTGCTTCTTTAATGGCCTCCCGCATATACAGTTCATCTTCAGTGAATGATGCTTGTATCAATTATCTTCATTCCTTCTCTTAACATCTGTGTAAAAGCCGCCCCTCTTACGAAAAATAAGCTTAAAGGAGCGATACTATGAAAAATCCGCAAGCCTATAAACCGGCTCTTATCATTATTGACATGATTAACGACTTTAATTTTGACCATGGAAAGATACTTGCTGAAAAAGCATTGTATATCGCAAAACCCATCAATGAGTTCAAGACTGCTTTTTATGAGCAGGATCTCCCGGTCATTTATGTGAATGATCATTATAATCTCTGGCAGGCTGATCTGGATACAATTATGGATCATTGCCGCAATCCTGTGAGCGCGCCTATCCTTCGTGAGATGCACCCGTCACCGGATGATTATTTTTTAATAAAGCCAAAGCATTCAGTCTTTTATGGCACTGCCTTAAATACCCTTTTGCACCAGCTCGGCGTCAACATGCTTGTCATGACGGGAATCGCCGGCAATATCTGTGTCCTTTTTTCGGCCAATGATGCCTATATGAGAGAATATCATTTACATATACCACATGACTGCACCGTTTCTAATGATGACCACGATAATGAAAATTCCTTAAAGATGATGGAAAACGTATTAAAGGCCAATATATCTTCCTTCTCTGAAAACAATTATAACATTTCTTCTATGTTTCCTTCATAAAATGGCAGTAGTGTTCTAAGACGCGTTTTTCAGGGAGGGAGATAGATTGCAGATTCATGTGATCCAGCAAAACCAGTCCTTGTTCGGCATAGCCCAGGCATACGGAACGACGGTTGAAGATCTGATTGAGGCAAATGAAATTCCCAATCCAAATAGTCTGGTGATCGGCCAGACGCTTGTTATTCCGATAATAGGAAGCTTTTATTGGGTTCAGCCTGGTGACAGCCTTTACTCAATTTCAAGAAGGTTCGGCATTTCTTATCAGCAGCTCGCATCTGTCAATGGCATTTCGGTGAACCAGCCGCTGCAGGTGGGGTTCCGCCTTTATATCCCGCCACGCCCGAAAACGAGTGCAGAGTTCAATGCCTATGTGGAGCCAAGAGGCGATACAGTCGCCCCTGAACTGGTAGAAAGCGCAAGAGAGGCTGCGCCTTATTTGACCTATCTGGCCCCATTCAGTTTTCAGGCCCTTCGGGATGGTTCTTTGAAGGAGCCGCTCCTGAATGATTTCCCGGCCATTGCGAGAGCCAATAATAATGTATTGATGATGGTTATTACCAATCAGGAAAACGATCAGTTCAGTGATGAACTCGGCAGAATATTGTTAAATGATATGCCGATTCAGAATAAGTTCCTGGATAACATTACTGCCACAGCAAAAAAATATGGCTTCAGAGATATACATTTTGACTTTGAGTTTTTGCGCCCGGCTGACCGGGAAGCCTATAATAATTTTCTCAGAAAAGCAAAGGCAAGATTCGGGCAGGAAGGCTGGCTGATTTCTACAGCCTTGGCGCCAAAAACAAGTGCAGAACAGCAAGGCCTCTGGTATGAAGCCCATGATTATAAAGCCCATGGGGAGATTGTTGATTTTGTCGTGATTATGACCTATGAATGGGGCTACAGCGGAGGCCCTGCAATGGCTGTTTCACCGATCGGACCAGTGCGGCAGGTTTTGGAATATGCGATCAGCGAAATGCCTTCTTCTAAAATCATGATGGGCCAGAACTTGTATGGCTATGACTGGACGCTTCCTTTTGTCCAGGGCACCACCGCAAAAGCAGTCAGTCCACAGCAGGCCATACAAATCGCAGCGGAAAATAATGTGGCCATCCAATATGATTACCAGGCACAGGCTCCATTTTTTAACTACACTGCACCTGACGGGAAAAGACATGAGGTTTGGTTTGAGGATGCGCGCTCCATCCAGGCCAAATTCGATTTAATCAAAGAATTGAAGCTGCGGGGAATGAGCTACTGGAAACTCGGCCTTTCTTTCCCGCAAAATTGGCTCCTGATTACGGAAAACTTCAATGTTACAAAAAGAGCGTAATTTCTCAGCAGCTGCCTCGTCAGGCGGCTTTTTTTTATTATTCAGATTTTATATGCTTATTTTCATATTTCCAGCTTAAATTCCATATCCCTTCCACTCTATACTGTGTTAAAATAAGCTTTGTGTCGTTTTGGAACGTACCTATAAATGGATTCTATAGATAAATAAGCAATGCAGGAGGACGATCAATATGGGGGGAATACCTTTTATTACAGTAGAGGGGCCGATTGGCGTTGGGAAAACATCTCTCGCTAAAGCGATTTCTGAGAAATTTCAGTACGCACTGCTAAAAGAAATTGTTGATGAAAATCCCTTTTTGGGTAAATTCTATGAAAACATTGAAGAATGGAGCTTCCAGACTGAAATGTTTTTCCTCTGCAACCGCTACAAACAGCTGGTTGATATCAACAATCACTACTTAGCTCAAAATAAGCCTGTTGTGGCTGATTATCATATTTTCAAGAATCTGATTTTTGCCCAGCGCACTTTAAATCAGAATGAATATCAGAAATATTTGAAGATCTATGACATACTGACAGGTGATATGCCAAAGCCAAATGTCATTATCTATCTCAATGCAAGCCTTGAAACATTGCTCGACCGAATCGAGCTGAGGGGCCGTGAAATTGAAAAGAATATCAGTCCACTATATCTCGAGCAATTATCCCTTGATTATGAAACGGCTATGAATGAGTTCGAAAGGCAGCATCCGGATATTCCAGTGATCCGCTTCAATGGAGATCAGCTGGATTTTGTGAAAAACGAAGCAGACCTAATGCATATATTCGATACATTGTCGACATCATTGAAAAAGAGGAGCATACACTTATGAATCTAAGGCAGAAATACGAAATCCCTTCAAACGCCGTGATTACGATTGCCGGAACCGTCGGAGTCGGAAAATCAACGATGACCAATGCGCTTGCAGACGCACTGGGGTTCCGAACCTCTTTCGAAAAGGTTGATACGAACCCTTACCTGGATAAATTCTACGCAGATTTCAACCGCTGGAGCTTCCACCTGCAGGTTTACTTCCTGGCAGAACGGTTCAAGGACCAGAAGCGCATCTTCGAATATGGCGGGGGCTTTGTTCAGGACCGATCCATTTATGAAGACACCGGCATATTTGCGAAAATGCATTATGAAAAAGGCACCATGTCAAAGGTAGATTACGAAACTTACACCAGCTTATTTGATGCGATGGTGATGACACCATACTTCCCGCACCCTGATCTGCTTATTTATCTTGAAGGATCGCTTGATGACATTCTTTCCCGCATCCAGGAGCGCGGCCGTCCGATGGAGCAGCAGACACCTATTTCCTACTGGGAAGAGATGCACCAGCGCTACGAAAACTGGATCAACAGCTTTAACGCATGCCCGGTCCTGCGCCTGAATATCAATGACTATGACATCATTCAGAACGAGCAATCCATTGAGCCGATTGTCGAACGCATTTCATACTTCTTAAGACAAACTCAATTATTAAAAAAATAACCGCCATTATCGAACTGCACCGAAATTGTTAGACACAAAAATAACAATGGAGGTGCAGTTTTTAATTTGGCTAAATTTACATTTAAGGATAAGTTATGGGCAGTGAAGGAATATGAAAAGGGAACATTATCTTTCCGAGATATTGGGAAACAGCTGGGTACTGGTCATAAAACAATACAGAAATGGTTCCATTTATATCAGTCACATGGAGAAGATTCCTTAAGAAAAAGTTATACAAACTACACGGCTGCGTTTAAAATGGAGGTACTCAAATATATGGACGATCATTGGGTATCTGTGAATGAAACAGCGGCGAAGTTTAAAATTCCCGATCCCTCCACCATCCTTGCCTGGAGGAGAGCTGTCGAAACAGAAGGAATGGAAGCCCTATTACCAAAGAAAAAGTGGCGACCTCCCATGACAAAAGATAGAAAAAAGAATAAGCCAGTCAATCAAAGCCATGAATCCCTAATAGAAGAAGTCAAGCGCTTGAGAATAACTTTTTTGGCATACTTAAGACAGAACTTCTCTATCTGCAGGAATTCGAAAGTATTGAACATTTTATTCAGGAATTGCACGAATATATTTTTTACTACAACAATGTACGCATGAAGAAAAAATTAAAAGACCTGAATCCAGTAGAATACCGGATTCAGGTCCAACAAATAGCCTAAAATATTTGTCTAACTTTTTTGGTTCAATTCATTATCGGCAGTTTTTTGCTGTTCTTTTAGTTAACGGCTCGGAATACTCAGCAGAAATGAGGATCGCTGACGAAATTCTTCCCGCGGTCCTTCAAAAAGTAGTATTATCGGCCACTTTCACACATATATCGGTCAGATTCCCTTTATATCGGTCACTTTCACAGGGTATCGGTCAAAGCACTAATTTATCGGTCAATTTTTCAAAATATCGGCTACTTCGCGGAGGATTAACTTAACACTCCCCACATAGAGAAAAAAATATATATACAAAAAAACCGCTGCGGTTATCAGCGGTTTTATGTATCTCCAATATTTATGCGCGTGTTAGATGTCAATTAAAATGGAGGAGGAAAGGGGATTCGAACCCCTGCGCGGTTTGACCCGCCTGTCGGTTTTCAAGACCGATCCCTTCAGCCGGACTTGGGTATTCCTCCGCATCGACAAGAAATACTATATCATTTCTAAATAAGTATGTCAACATTATTTTCATAAAAAAAGAGCGGATCAAAATCCGCTCTTCAATTAAGGCTTAATAACTTCGCGATTACCCATATAAGGACGCAATACTTCGGGAATGATGACACTTCCGTCAGCCTGCTGGTAATTTTCTAGAATAGCTGCCACCGTGCGGCCAATCGCAAGGCCAGATCCATTCAGTGTGTGCACATGCTCCGGCTTGCCTTTTGCCTCGCGGCGGAAGCGGATATTTGCACGTCTTGCCTGGAATCCTTCAAAATTACTGCAAGAAGAAATTTCTCTATACGTGTTATAGCTTGGAATCCAAACTTCAATATCGTATTTCTTCGCAGCTGTGAATCCAAGATCGCCCGTACACATGCTCATCACACGGTATGGAAGGCCGAGCATCTGAAGGACTTTTTCCGCATGGCCGGTCAGCTTTTCAAGCTCGCCATAAGACTCCTCAGGCATAACAAACTTCACAAGTTCTACCTTGTTAAATTGATGCTGGCGGATCAGCCCGCGTGTGTCACGGCCGGCAGAACCTGCTTCAGAACGGAAGCAGGCACTGAATGCCGCATAGTTAATCGGAAGCTCATCTGCATTCAGAATTTCTTCCCTGTGCATATTGGTGACAGGCACCTCGGCAGTTGGGATCAGGAAGTAATCCTCGCTTTCAATCAGGAAAGCATCTTCTTCAAATTTCGGAAGCTGTCCTGTTCCTGTCATGCTTGCACGGTTAACCATGTACGGAGGAAGAACCTCCTTATAGCCATGCTCATCTGTGTGCAAATCCAGCATGAAGTTGAATAGCGCACGCTCAAGGCGAGCTCCAAGACCTTTGTAGAATACAAAGCGGCTGCCTGTTACTTTGCTGGCACGTTCGAAATCAAGCAGGTCAAGATCTGTTGCTACATCCCAGTGCGGCTTTGGTTCGAAATCAAATTCACGGACTTCCCCCCATTTGCGGATTTCCACATTATCGTCTTCTGTTTCACCGACAGGCACGCTTTCATGCGGAATGTTCGGGATGCTCAGCAGCAATTGATCCAATTCTTCCTCGACCGTGCGGAGCTCCTCATCCAATGCTTTAATTTTATCGCCGACTTCTCTCATTTCCGTGATTAAATGGTCTGCATCCTGCTTTTCCCGCTTTAAGGCTGCAACCTGCTGGGATACTTCATTCCTTTTGCTCTTCAGCTGCTCTGCTTCTACAATCAGCTCACGTCTTTTTACATCCAGATCTTCGAATTTTCCAAGATCGGTTAAATCTTCGCCTCGATGCTGAAGCTTGTTTTTCACTTCTTCAAAATTGGCTCTTAAAAACTTAATGTCCAGCATTTTTAGTACCTCCTACAAAATAGTTTAAAACACAAAAAACTCCCGTCCCCAAAAAAGGGACGAGAGTTACCCGCGTTGCCACCCTAGTTGAAAGCATAAGCTTTCCACCTTACATCCATAACGGTTTTAACCGAAAGCATTTACTTTTCCCGATTAGTACCGGGTGTTCCAT
Organism: Cytobacillus sp.; assembly: GCF_964223445.1. NCBI lineage: Bacteria > Bacillati > Bacillota > Bacilli > Caryophanales > Bacillaceae > Cytobacillus > Cytobacillus sp. The sequence goes on along the minus strand of NZ_CAXQGS010000018.1, from coordinate 6,443 downwards.
GCTTTGCTCGAGGATGGATTCACAGGGTTTATTCACCGGTTTCCACCAGCCACCGGCTCTCTTTTAGAACAAAGTTCCTGTTACTAGTTCCTCTCATTGCTTTTCAGCTATAAGAATTTTGTAATTCATAATTTACTACAATTATCTTCCTTTTGCAACCAAAATATTCAAATTGCTAATTGCTTGGACTCTTTGATCATTTCAACGAAATACCCTGTCAGGCGATGGTCATCCGTCAGTTCCGGATGGAAGGAGCATCCAAGGAATCTGCCTTCACGTGCCGCCACAATCCGTCCATTGTGCTTGGCCAGAATTTCAACATTCTCGCCGGCCTCCACAATATGCGGCGCACGAATGAAGACAGCTGCAAAATCTTCTGCCACTCCGGCGATATCAAGATCCGCCTCGAAGCTTTCGCGCTGGCGACCAAATGAATTTCTTTCCACCTGGACGTCCATCACACCGATATGCGGCTCATCATAGCCAATGATATTAGTTGCAAGAAGAATTAAGCCTGCACATGTACCGAACATCGGCTTTCCTGATTGGGCAAACTCCTTAAGGCTGTCCATAAAATCATATTTATCAATCAAGCGTCTCATGGTCGTGCTTTCGCCGCCAGGCAAAATAAGCCCGTCCACCTCATCAAGCTGCTCTTTGCGTTTGATGACTACAGCTTCGGCGCCGCATGCTTCTACAGAGATAACATGCTCCCTTACCGCACCCTGAAGCCCTAATACTCCAACCTTTATCATGTTCAATTCTCCTTACCAGCCGCGCTCCTGCATACGTGCTTCAGGAGCCAATGAAGAAATTTCAATTCCCTTCATTGGTGTGCCTAGTTCTTTTGAAAGTTCAGCAATCAATTTGTAGTCCTGGTAATGTGTAGTTGCTTCCACAATGGCACGCGCAAATTTCGCAGGGTTTTCAGATTTGAAGATGCCTGATCCTACGAACACCCCATCAGCACCAAGCTCCATCATTAGAGCTGCATCTGCAGGTGTTGCAACGCCTCCTGCTGCGAAGTTTACGACTGGAAGGCGTCCAAGGCTCTTGATTTCCAAAAGAAGCTCATATGGCGCTCCCAGAAGCTTAGCTTCCGTCATTAATTCATCTTCGTTCATGCCGACAACCTTGCGCACCTGTGCATTCACCTTGCGGATATGGCGGACAGCTTCAACGATGTTTCCAGTTCCAGGCTCACCTTTTGTACGAAGCATGGAAGCACCTTCACCAATACGGCGTGCTGCTTCGCCTAAATCACGGCATCCGCAAACGAACGGAACTGTGTAATCTCTTTTGTTAAGGTGGTATTCTTCATCAGCAGGAGTTAAAACTTCGCTCTCATCTATGTAATCGACACCCATCGCTTCAAGCAAACGAGCTTCTACAATATGGCCGATACGCGCTTTTGCCATTACCGGGATTGAAACTGCACCCATTACTTCTTCCATAATACGAGGATCTGCCATGCGTGCCACACCGCCTGCTGCACGGATATCAGAAGGAACGCGCTCAAGTGCCATAACTGCTACTGCACCAGCTTCTTCTGCGATTTTTGCCTGCTCTGCGTTAACAACGTCCATAATAACGCCGCCTTTTTGCATTTCTGCCATTCCCCGTTTAACACGATCTGTACCTGTCTTCATGTTTATCCCCCTTCGTAAATACCATCTGCTTTGGATGGGTTAAATATTATGATAAAAATAATTTTTCAAAAAAAGGAAAATAGATTATTTTACTCGGAATTTTCCCTATTGAAAATATGCAATGAAAAAGGGCTCCTGTCAAGACAGGAAAGCCCTTTTTCTTAAAACCAACCTTTTACAGTTGAGGAAACACTTCCCCAGACATCTCCAAAGAAACCGCCGATACTGCGCATAGTCAGCACGAACCATTTTGCTTTTTCAACACTTTCAGCGGCTACAACATCCACTTGGATATTGCCTTTTCCTTTATCAGACAGGAACTCAAGCTTTCCGTCTTCTTTGGACTCGATGGTCAAGTAGCCGATTTTTTCTCCTTTTTTAATAGGAGCGGTCAATTCGCCATTTTCATTTAATTTCTTTTTATCCAGAACAAGAACGGGCTTAAAGTTTTCCTTTTCCCCGTTTCTCACTACCATTTCGATTGCCTCTTTAGAAGAAATCTTGACTTGATCTTCTTTCCCTTTTGTAACAGGCACTGTTTTCTGGCCTTTCACCTGATAATTGGCAGGAACGATTTCTTCTTTCGTGAAGTTGCTGAAACCAAAGTCGAACATTTTCTTTGTTTCATCGAATCTGGATTTATAGGTAGCCTGGCCATTCGCGCCTTTCGCGTTCATGACAACACTGATATAGCGGTTGCCGTCTCTCATGGCAGTACCTGTGAAGCAGTACCCGGCAAAGTCAGTAGTACCCGTTTTAAGGCCATCAGCACCTTCATACCCATATACTAGTTCCGGAAGCATCCAGTTCCAGTTTTCCATTTTAATTTCATCATCTGTACCCTCTCTGAACGTCTTTCTAGGGGTACTTGCTGTTTCCAACACTTCAGGGAATCGGTTTATCAATTCTTTGGCCAGCATGGCTGTATCTCTTGCTGACATCACGTTTTCATCTTCAGGACCGCCTGCAGGAGGAGATCCCTTTAAATCCCGGTTGTTCAAACCGCTGGAATTCACAAACTTATATTCTTTTAATCCAAGCTCTGCAGCTTTCTCGTTCATCATTTTAACAAAGTTAGTTTCTGAACCGGCAATCGTTTCTGCAATCGCGATCGTTGCTCCATTCGCAGAGTAGATAGCCATTGCTTCATACAATTCACGGATATTGTATTTGCCGTCTCTTCTTAATGGGACATTTGATAGATTGCGATCCTGCGAAACTTTCCATACGTACTCACTTACTGCATATTCCTGGTCCCACTTTACTTTGCCCTCTTCAATGGCTTCAAGAAGCAGGTATTCTGTCATCATTTTTGTCATACTGGCAATGCCCAGTACTTTATCCGCATTTTTTTGATATAAAATTTTTCCGGTCTCTGCATCTACTAAAATAGCAGCATCTGCATTGATATTTAAGATATCTTCTGCATGAGCTTTATTTATACCAGGTAAAAGACCTAATATCATGACCAAGGCAAGGAATCCAGCGATAGACTTACGGTACAATGTTTTCTTCAATTTTACTGCCCTCCAACGTTTTAATACACTTTTGTTATTTTATCATAACTCTGATGCAAAGAATAGATAGAGTAATTACCTATTCCTGCCTCTCTAATGGCTTGATTAGCCCACTGGTATACATTAGTATTTTCCTAGGCTGATTCCCGTGTATTTAGTGATTTCTTCTGCAGGATGCTGAAAACAGCCATCATCCTTATCAGAGACGAAAAAAAAGCAGAAAAGGTTTCCCTCTCCTGCTTTGTATAGATTATAGTGAGTAGTTTGGCGCCTCTTTTGTAATCTGCACATCATGCGGATGGCTTTCTCTTAGGCCCGCACCAGTCATTTTAATGAATTGGGCATTTTCGCGAAGCTCGTGAAGATCTTTTGTTCCGCAATAGCCCATTCCAGAACGGATACCGCCGATAAGCTGATAAATGGTATCAGCTAAAGGCCCTTTATAAGCAATGCGCCCTTCGATTCCCTCTGGAACAAACTTTTTATTATCTTCCTGGAAGTAACGGTCTTTAGAGCCCTTTTCCATGGCTGCAACAGAACCCATTCCTCTGTATACCTTGAAGCGGCGTCCCTGGAAAATTTCCGTTTCGCCAGGGCTTTCAGAAACACCGGCCAGAAGGCTTCCAAGCATAACGGCATGTCCGCCTGCTGCCAATGCTTTCACGATATCGCCTGAATATTTAATTCCGCCATCAGCAATGATTGATTTGCCATGCTTGCGTGCTTCAGTAGCACAATCATATACCGCTGTGATCTGAGGTACCCCTACGCCTGCGACAACACGTGTTGTACAAATCGAGCCAGGCCCGATTCCCACTTTTACGATATCAGCACCCGCTTCAATCAAATCCTTTGTCGCTTCGGCTGTTGCAACGTTACCGGCAATAATGGCCAGATCCGGATAAGTGTTTCTGATCTCGCGTACAGTATCAAGCACGCCTTTTGAATGTCCATGTGCTGTATCCACTACGATGACATCCACATGCGATTTAACAAGCATTTCAACACGCTTCATCGTGTCGCCGGTTACGCCGACCGCTGCACCTGCCAGCAGGCGTCCGCGCTCATCTTTTGCCGAGTTAGGAAACTCAATAACCTTTTCAATATCTTTAATAGTGATTAAACCTTTTAAAACACCTTCATCATCCACTAGCGGCAATTTTTCAATTTTATGCTGCTGAAGAATTTTTTCTGCTTCATCCAATGTAGTTCCAACTGGAGCTGTTACAAGGTTTTCTTTTGTCATCACATCGGAGATTTTTATCGAATAGTCCTGAATGAATCGGAGGTCACGGTTAGTCAAAATGCCAACAAGCTTCTGTTCCTCAGTATTATTGACGATTGGCACACCGGAAATCCGGTACTTGCCCATTAAATGCTCCGCGTCGAATACCTGCTGTTCTGGAGTTAGGAAGAATGGGTCAGTAATAACGCCGCTTTCAGAACGCTTTACTTTATCCACCTGATCAGCCTGCTGTTCAATAGACATATTTTTATGGATAATTCCCAAACCGCCCTGGCGCGCCATAGCGATCGCCATTTCAGCTTCAGTGACCGTATCCATACCGGCACTGATTACTGGAATGTTGAGTGCAATCTTTTCAGTCAAATTTACTTTGAGGCTGACATCACGAGGAAGCACCTCTGATTTCGATGGAACCAGTAAAACATCATCAAAAGTTAAACCTTCTTTTGCAAACTTAGTTTCCCACATCTTTTTTGACCTCCTGGACTCGAAAATATTATTAGTAGGTTATCAATTGGACAAAATACTGTCAAGAACGGATTGATATGTTGGATTTTTCAAAAGATTCGGAGGTTTCACTTTGATACATTCATTTGACATTAAAAACTCCTTTTTATACTTCTTTTCTGCGAACACGTCACAGGAATTTTTAAAGAAATGCTACCAAAAGCAAAACCTGGATCAGGCTGAACAAAAGAGCTATGAAAACAGTTACCCTTTTATATACTATCTAGAACACGGGCAAGTATACTACGAGCAGGCAGAGAAGGCACCATTGGTTATCAAGCCGATTCTCTTTTTTTATGGACTTGTTCACCTTGTGAAGGCCTGCATACTGACTGTTGATCCTAATTATCCGGAGACTACTTCTGTTTTGGCACACGGGGTATCTACCCGGAAAAGAAAAAAGCAGCAATATAATTTTTTTCAGGATGAAGTAAAATTTCAAAAAAGCGGGCTTTTCCCTTATATGGGAGAAAAATTGTTCCACATGAAACATTTGGAAGGCGAAAAAACAACGATGGGAGAGTTATTTGGTCAAATTCCCGAGCTTAATTATTTGTACAGCCAGACAGAGGGCCGAACTACTTTTCTCGAAGCAGAGCTGGAAAAGGATAAATTCATTTTGCCAAGTATGATCCTTGATCGCTTTCATATGACTGAGTCCCGCTTTGTTGAATATCTGCAGGCAAAATCAGACTTTAATATATGCTTTCAGGAGTCAGCTGATTCAGAACTAAAATTTTCTGTAAAAAAATTGAATACATATAATTATAAGCCCTTAAGATATAGTCCTGATGCCGGAAAGTTTTTCTTTCCGCTTGCTAAAGACGGCCTGATTGATTTTCCTGAACTTCTTATTCATTTCCTGCTGCTGTATAACTTAAGCATGATTGCCCGATATGAAACAGAATGGTGGAGCGAACTCATCAAAATGATGCCGAATAAAGACTATCCTTTTATTCAAACATTTCTTCAGATAACATCTGCAAAGGGGCCATATCTGATTTATCAGTATTTGGCTGATAAGAAATTTTAAGCATTTACGTTGTGTGTTTACCTTAGTCTTTGCTGGGCATTACAGAGGGATCAGAGTGTAATGGTGTTTGCTAACAGACCGGGGATTTATCTGAAGCATTCCGTGGTGCTAATCTAGCATGTATTGAATTTATCTAGCTAGAATGTGATTTTATGTAACAGGTTTTTGATTTTATCTAGCAGGAATTCGATTTTATCTAGCATATATTGAAGTTTATCACACCTTTGGCACAATCCATCTTTGGTGAGAACGGATTTGACTTATAAAAAGATGATGCAATACGAAGTGGCGCATATCATTCAATTCTGGCACATATAAGAGTGAATGGGACGCAATAAGATATTAGGTACCGTAACTCATCCAAGCACACAAAAAAGAGCACCCATCAGGTGCTCTTTCATATGCCCGGCAGCGTCCTACTCTCACAGGGGGACAGCCCCCAACTACCATCGGCGCTGAGAAGCTTAACTTCCGTGTTCGGTATGGGAACG
>NZ_CAXQGS010000017.1:0-27280 GCF_964223445.1 Cytobacillus sp. | reverse complement strand
AGACGTGTGCTCTTCCGATCTGCTCTTTTTTTAATCCTGCTAATTCCCCTTAATCTCCAGCAGCTCCTGCCTCAAATCATTTTCCATCTTGGCCAGGTCGTGTTCTGCCTGTCGGCGTTTATGGCGGCCCTCCTCCTGTATTCTCAGGGTTTCTTCAAGAGTGGAAATCAGGTTCTCCTGTGTTTTCTTTAACGTTTCAATGTCAACAAGGCCCCGTTCATTCTCACGTGCCGTTTCAATTGTATTCATTTTCAGCATTTCTGCATTTTTCAAAAGAAGATCATTAGTTGTTTTTGAGACCTTCTTCTGGGCTTCGACGGCATGGCGCTGGCGAAGCAATGTCAAGGCGATGGCCACCTGGTTCTTCCAAAGCGGGATGGCCGTCATAATGGAAGACTGGATTTTTTCAACCAATGCCTGATTGGTATTCTGAATAAGACGAATCTGCGGTGCGCTTTGAATCGTTATTTCACGGCTCAGCTTCAAGTCATAAAGGCGTTTATCCAGGCGGTCGGCAAACTGCATCATATCGTTCACTTCCTGGAACCTCATCTGGTCATTCGACTCTTCTGCCTTCTTCTTCATCTGGGGAATCGTCTTTTCATGAAGCTCTTCAAGCTTCAGTTCACCTGCTGCAATATATACATTTAAAGCATGAAAATACTCTTTATTATTTTCGTAAAGCTTATCTAACATGACAATGTCGGAAAGAAGTGCATTCTTGCTCCTTTCCAGTTTGACGCTGATGCGGTCGATTTGAGCACCCGTTTTCTGGTATTTGGATAGGACTTCCTGAACAGAACCGGATATCTTTCCAAACATACGAGCAAAAAAGGATGATTTCTCCGGCTTCAGCTCATCCGGATTCACATCATTGAATTTCTTCATCAGATCATTGATGATCGTTCCCACTTCACCAACGTCCTTTTTCTGAACATGCTCGAGCATTGTATGAGAAAACGATAACAGCTTTGATTGAGCCGGTGTTCCGTATGAGATCATTGCCTGGTGATTGGCAGGATCGATTTGCTTTGCAAGCTGATAGGCTTTTTCCCGGTTTTCTTCCGGGATCACATCGATCAGCCTTGTCCGCTTTTCCGATTGCAAAGGCGAGGAAGCTTCCTTCTGCTTTTCCCCAAAAGGATCTGACATCAGATCATCCAATAAATTAGTGTTTTTTAACAGGGACGGTTTTTCTTCTGTCATTTTAATCTCCTGCTTTCATCATGAATTCTTGATTCTTTTATTTTCTCAATCGAATTCCTGGCAACATCAATTTCAAGATGAAGCTGATCAATATCTTCAGCTATAACCCTGTGAAGATCTTCCTCCACATGATGGGTAAGTGTATCAAGTGTACGTCTGGTCTCCTGAAGGGACTGATCCAGTTCACGCGATTTTCTCGGCTGGGAAGACAGAAAGACATACTTTTCCGCCAACTCCACCGCGGAATCCAAATGGGAAAAATAAAACTGCTCGGCCTGATAAAAACGTTTCGGCTCACTTCTGGTCAGTCTGTAAATCCTTCTCGTCACCCTCATGAACTCCATGCGCTGCTTCAGCGTAGGGAAATGCCGAATTGAGAACATCGCTTTGTGCAAGCGGGTTATCTTGCGGCGCGCCTCATCAAGATTTCGCTTTATATATTGGTATTCCCTTTTCGTCAATCCATGCTTTTTCAAAAAGCGGCGGCGCTGAATCAATCCCCCGGCCCAATAAGTAAGAAACCCGGCTCCAGCTCCATAAATCCCTGACAAAATGAAAGTTTGCCCGAATGCAAAGTAACTTGCCAGCCAAACACTGACAGACAAAGGAACAGCCGTCAGCAAACGAAAAGCAAATGCTAAAAAGGAATTCATATTTATCGACTCCTACTCATAGTCCTACTTATTTATACGTTTTTTATAAACCTAAAGTTTCATCCACATTCATTTTCAGCAAAAAATCCGTATATCCTTAATTCTATTAAAACACTTTTAAAAAACTTCTCAAGTTATACGATACTAAATATCACGATTGCCCGCCATAGACCACAAAAGTAATCCTTGCTAAGACCTGAGACGTATATTTATATGCAAAAAAAGCACCTGCGGAAGTTTTCCGCAGATGCTTTCTGGCTATTTTACAGCCAATGCACGCTTGCCCATGGCATTGTAGATTTTAATGAATTTCTCCTTAGGCATTTTCACATCTTTTTTAACTGCTTCACTGTCATTAAAGTAAACATAATCTGCATCCACACCGGTTACGACAATGCAGTGCAGTGGCGTCGGTGCAATGATCGTTTTGCCGGCAGGTGTTTTCCAGCTTCTTTTATTCGGCATTTCATGGCTGATTGTAAACCATGCCAACACAGGGTTACCCTCTGAAACAGCCTTTTCTATTTCCGAAAATTCTTTTCCGGTCAGATTTACTCCACCAGGACGATATTGGTCAAGCAGCTTTTTCAGCGGCCCCGGATTTATCGTGTGCCCATTGCCAAAAGGTGTTCCAACGAACCCGACATCAGGGTCACCCCAGGTTTTAATAGAACCGTCCGCATTTCTCACCAGCTTTGTGGAGTCGTATGGCATTTCATTTGCAAGTGTTGTTTTGCTGACATTCACTCCATAATACTTCAGTGCCATGGCAAGGGAAGTCACTTCACATCCGCTTGGCAGCTCCGGCCGCTGGGCAATGAGCGGTACATTGATCCTGGCCTGACGGGGATCACCGGCTGTTACATAATCACCGCTGACGTAACCAGTGCCGCCGTTGTAGGAAATTTTAAACCAGCCGTTGCTTTCCTTATGTATGACACTTAACACTGATCCGTTTTTTAAGAGGCCGACACTGCTGTAATTTAACCCCGGACCTGTTCGGACATTTAAGGATGTAGCATCCACCCGGTAAAGTTTTTCATTTGTTTTGACGTATTGGCCGCTGACATAGCCTGTTTTTCCATTATAGCTAATTTTGTACCAGCCGCTGGCAAGGTGTTCGATTGCTTGTATACTGCTGCCTTGGGCCAGACTGCCGATCCTGCTATAATTTGTCCCCGGTCCGGAACGGACATTCAGGCTGGTCGCATCTACCGTATAAGTATATGATGCCGCTTCTGCCGATATCTCACTTGAAAAGTTCGGAATTGACGGTGCCATGACTCCTCCTGCAAATATAGCTGCAGCAACAGTCCCTTTTAATAGAGCTCTGTTTCCATATGAACCTTTTAACATTGCCATATATTTTCCTCCATATCCCTCATCTTTTTCTGTCGAATTTTGCAGACTACTCTAAAAATATAGATTCGGAAACTTTCAGTCTACCTTTTTGGGACTGGAAAAATTTTATTGAATCTATTGCATCACTTTATTTAACTGATTCGGGATAATTGTCCTCTGTATATCTTCCTTCTTCATAAAAACAATTGAGTGGCTCTAGCCGGTAAAAAGTCGATTATTTGTTTATTTATAAGAAATACAGGGAATAACCTCTTGTACCAATTTACTTACACCTTGGAGGAAACATAATGATTAAGCACTATTTTTATATCGTTATTTTATTAATAGGATTGAGTGTATTTCCATCCTCAGGATATGCAGAGGATCGGGATGGACAGGAAAACAAGGTTGTGCTGATTTCCTTTGATGGGATGAGAAATGACCTTACAAAAGAGTATGTAAAGGAAGGCAAACTTCCCCACATAAAAAAACTTATGAAGAATGGCGTATCGGCCAGGGATTCCAAAACCGTAACCCCATCGCTGACCGCCCCATCTCATGCTGCAATAGCTTCTGGTGCAGCCCCGCCGGAGACCGGCATGGTCAGCAATAAGTGGCAGGATCCCCATAAGGAATTGGCAAATGGGGAAAGCGCCTTTCATCAGCCGCTCGATAAAAGCCCGCTTTGGGCAGAAGCCAAAAAAAACGGCAAAACAACTGCCACAGTGCTGTTTCCCGGATCAAATCCTGATGCAGGAACACAGGCTGATTACGCAGTCTATTATGGCGAAACCTGGGCTGAGAGTTCTCTGGATCAGCTTCAGTTCAAGAAAGCAGAGAGCTGGAAGCACACCGAAAGCAGCTTTAGCCCTATAAAGGAAGCTATATTGGAGCTGCCAATAAAAAAAGCAAAGAACAAAGAACTTTATATATTAGCTTTAGACACTTCAGATGATGGGAAGACCAATTATAATCGTTTCATTTTTTCGGAAAACCGTTCAGCAGACCTCAAAGATGTCACTGTCAATGCCAATGAATGGGGGGCAATTCCTGTTGAAGTCGATGGCGAATCTGCAGGATTCTGGTTTAAGCTGAAAATTGACCCTGGCCTTGAGAAAGCAAGCATTTACCGGACGGCCGTTACATCAGCCCTCATTGAAGGCCCCGACGGATTTGAAGAGGAGCTGCTTTCAGAATTCGGCTTTTTCCCCGTCCAGGATGATACAAAGGCCTTTGAAAAAAAGTGGATTACCAGAAAAGAGTACGAAGAAATCAGTTCACGTTTTGTCAGCTGGGCAACTGATGTGTCTCTTTATATTAAAGAGGAATACCAGCCTGATTTGCTGATGTTTTATACACCTCAAATTGATCATGAATCACACCGCTTTCTGCTGTCAGATCCACGTCAGCCTGGATATTCCGAGGAAAATTCACAAAAACATAGGAAATACATTGAATGGGCATACAAGCTTTCCGATGATGTCGTTGGACAGACGGTGGATAGCCTTAGCGAAATAGACCACCTTCTTGTTGTATCCGACCACGGCATGGAACCAGTTCATACCATCCTTGCTCCAAACACTCTTTTGAAAGAAGCAGGCCTTTTAGCGACAGATAAAAAAGGCAAAGTGGATGAGGAGAACTCCAAAGCAATGGCTGTAGCCAGCGGGTCAGCTGCACAAATTTATCTGAATGAAAACCTCACTAAAAAAGAGAAGGAAAAGGCGGCAGACCAAGTAGAGAAACTTTTTAGCGAGTATAAAATCAAGCCGGAATTTCAGACAAAAATCCTAAAGGGCTATTTTGGTGAAGCTGGTGATTCCATTAAGCAAGGGCAGTTCAGCCATTTTAATCAAACTGCTAAGCAGTTTTTCCGTCACCTTTTTAGAAAGGAAGAACAACCTTATCAGATTGCCTACGGAAATAATAAAGAGAATAAGCACCCTAACCAGGGAGACATTTTGCTGCTTGGCGGAAGGGGCTATATGATGGGAAGCAGCCTAACAAGTCCCCATATGCCGGCAATTGAACTCGGCAGCCACGGCGGCAATCCTGATCGGAAAGAACTCAGGGCAGTCTTCTTTGCACATGGTCCTTCTTTTAAAAAGGACAGCCGGATTGGCTCGATTACTACACTCGATATTGCCCCAACTGTCTATAAGCTGCTGGACATACCTGCTCCGGACTTTTTGGAGGGTGAAGTTCTAAAAGATGCTTTACGTTAACAACACTGCCTTGCTATGCGCTGCAAGGCAGTGTTTCATTTTTGAAAATAAAAAACCCACCCCTATAGAGATGAGCTGTACACGCTATATACAATCCAATTCCACAATCACCCTAGTGCCTTCACCTATAAGACTTTCGATGGCCATCAAACCTTGATGCTCCTGAATAATCTTATTGCTGACTGTGAGCCCCAAACCGATTCCTTTATCTTTTGTCGTATAAAAAGGGGTCCCAAGATACTTCAGCATTTCACTATCAATACCTGCTCCTTCATCTGCAAAAGCAATCCTTACACGCCTGTTCTCTATTCTTTCGGCACTGATATATACATTTCCGCCATTCGGCATCGCTTCAATCGCATTTTTTAAAAAGTTCACAAACACTTGCTTCAGCTGGGGAGGTGAACATAAAAGCATGACATCATTCTCACGATGATTGAGATGAATTTGAACATTGTGAAGCAGTGCCTGCGGATGAAGTACGTTAATCGTACTTTCAAGAATGGACATTAAGCTCCCTTTCTCAAACTCGATTGCCTGGGGTTTTGCCAGGGACATGAACTCATTGACAATGATATCAATTCGATCAAGCTCTTCCATGATAATGGATAAATAATCATCCTGTTTTTCCTGAATAACGCTGGATTGGAGCAGTTTTGAAAAACCTTTTAATGAAGTCAGCGGGTTCCTGATCTCATGTGCAACCCCTGCTGCGAGCTGTCCGATAATGGACAGGCGGTCCAAGTTACGCAAAGCCGCATCATTATTAACTCTGTCTGTTATGTTTCTGCCTACTGCCACAAATAATTCAATCTCGCCTCTATCGTTTATTATAGGAGAAATGCTTGTCTCTACGAAAACGATTTCGCCATTAATCGTATCCATCTTCGTTTCAAGGATCTGAGGCTCTCCTGTTTCCAGCAGCTTTTGACATACCATGTTAAACTTTTCTCTCTCCTCCTCGGAATAGATGACAGTGCCGCAGGTCTTCCCAACAAGCTGCACCGGCGAATATCCCAAAGCTTTCTCATGAGATGGGGATGCATAAATCACCGTTTGATCCTTTGTGAAGACTTTGATCATATCTGTCGTATTCTCCGTTATCAAATCGTACAGTTCCCTGGTTTTTCTTAATTCCCTCTCCATGCTTTTAAACTCTGTCATATCCCGGAATATAGCCAGTACGGCTATAATTTTACCCTTTGAATTTCTGAAAGGAGAATACGAAACCGATATATCCAGAACCGAACCATCCTGATGATAGCGCTGTGTGATCACATTGCTGTAAACTTTCCCCAGTTTGACCAGTTTTATAATATCCTTCACTTCTTCCGGGTTCTGAAAATCGGTAAACTTCCTGCCAATAACTTGCTCTTCGGTATAGCCAAAAATCACCGTATACATATGATTTACCCTTATAAAACGGTTCTTCATATCAATGATGGCAACCCCATCTGCCGTGCAATTCAGGAACAAATCGAGCAATTCATCAGGATTGGAATAAATCGATTCACCGTCATTTCCAAGTATCGGGAAATCATTAACCAATTAGCTCACCCCATTTTATAACTCTATAAACTACATTTTACAGAATTATAAGAAAAAAAGCATGAGGATTCTTTAGAAGACCGAAAAAAGCAGCTTCCCTATAGGTCAGCAGCCCTCTCTCCATTCTAATCCCGCGACTGCTTCACAATGCATAGTCTGAGGGAACATATCCACCGGCTGCACTTCGATGGTCCTATATCCGCCGTCCTCCAAAATACGCAGATCCCTTGCCAATGTTCCCGGATTGCAGGATACATAGACGACTTTCTTTGGCTTCATGCTTAAAATGGTTTTCAGCAGAGCTTCATCACAGCCTTTTCGCGGCGGGTCAACGACTAGCACATCTGCGGTGTTCCCCTTTTTATACCATTCAGGTATTACTTCTTCTGCTTTCCCGACTGCAAATGAAGCATTTGTCATACCGTTTAGGTCAGCGTTTCTCTTCGCATCCTCAATGGCTTCCGGCACGATTTCAACGCCGAATACTTCTTTTGCTTTCTGTGCTAGGAAAAGAGAAATGGTGCCAATTCCGCAGTACGCATCGATAACCTTTTCTTCTCCGCTCAGATTCGCATATTCCAGGGCTTTATCATATAAAACTTTCGTTTGCTCCGGGTTCACCTGATAAAAGGAGCGGGCGGAAATAGCAAATTTGATATCTCCAATAAAATCATAGATCACCTCTTCGCCCCAAAGGACTCTTGTGACATCTCCCATGATCACATTCGTCTTCCTGGAATTCACATTATGGACGATAGATTTAACACCTTCAATGCTTGATGCAATCTCTGCCACAATCTTTTGCTTATGCGGAAGCTCATTTGTCCTTGTGACAAGGACAATCATCACTTCGCCTGTCACAAGCCCATAGCGCGCCATCACGTGGCGAAGCTCGCCTTTATGCCTGCCTTCATCATAAGCGCGGACACCATAGCGGCCGCAAATTTCCTTTACCTTTTGTACAACCTCATCATTTTTTTCCTGCTGGATGAGGCATTCCTTCATATCAATGATCTGGTGGGTGCGCTGCTGATAAAATCCGCCGATCAGTCCGCCTTCCTGCTCGCCAATCGGAACCTGCGCTTTATTTCTGTAGCGCCAAGGATCTTTCATGCCGAGAACCGGATGCACCTTGACTCCCTCAAGTCTCCCGATTCTTTCCAGAACATCTCTGACCTGTTTTTCCTTGGCGAGAAGCTGGCCTTCATAGCTCAGGTGCTGCAGCTGACATCCGCCGCACTCCTTATAAATCGGGCAGGGTGCTTCTACTCGATATGGGCTTCTTTCATATGTCTCGATCAGGCGCCCAAATCCATATCCCTTATTCACCTTGATCACTTTTACCTTTGCTTTCTCACCGGGAAGACCATCCGGAACAAATAGAGGATAACCATCCACCTTTGCAACTCCTGCCCCTTCATGGGTCAAATCCTCAAATGTAACATCTATATAATCATTTTTTTGAACCGGTAATGTTCTGCTCATCTTTTTCTTCCTTTTCAGCTTAATTCCGTGACCTTTTTTGACTAGACAGATTGTATCACAAAAAAGGGGTAAATACGAAATGGATATCTTTCAGATTCAGGACCTGCATACCTTACAGCATGTTTATTTGCAGAATCTAACCCTTTATTTGCATATTCCCCGGTCTATTTGCAAAGTTTCCCTATATATTTGCTCTTTCACTCTTCTATTTGCAGGAATACTTTTCTATTTGCAACGATCACAACTTCATGTGTTTTTGCAAAATAAAAGCCCGCCCTGTTATAGAGCGGACTTCCTATTATTCGTGGGAACTTTCCCAATCGGTCGGGCGGTCTTCTTCACGAATCTGGTCAATCGGGACAAACACTTCCAAATGCCTGTACAGGTTTACGAATTCAGCAGGAAGCAGCCCGCCAAATTCACCGTCAAGATTGAGCTGGACTTTCTCTTTGGATTGTACTTTAATGCGGTTTGCCTGCGTATAGATAACGTTCGGATCTTTTACATGCTCGCCCCGGACAGCCATTGTCGCGATCCGGATAAAATCAGCAAGATTAGTTTTCTTTAATATCAGCAGGGAAAACAGCCCGTCATTTATACAGGAATCCGGCGCCAGCTTTTCAAACCCGCCGACTGAATTTGTCAGACCGACAAGAAAAAGCATAGCTTCACCTTCAAAGATTTTTCCGTCAAACTCGATGCTTACTTCGGTTGAACGGAAGGAAGGCAGCATTTCAATTCCCTTAAGGTAATAGGCAAGCTGGCCAATCATGGTTTTAAGCTTGCTTGGCACCTCGTAAGTCAGCTCTGTCAGCCTTCCGCCCCCAGCAATATTAATAAAATATTTTTCATTTATACGGCCAATATCGACAGGAATGGTATCTCCTTTTACAATGATTTCAGCAGCCGCTTCCACATCTCTTGGGATATGGAGAGCACGTGCAAAATCATTGGTTGTGCCCGTTGGGATAATGCCGAGGCGCGGACGGTAATCCTGTTCAGCGAGTCCGTTTACAACCTCGTTAATCGTACCGTCGCCGCCTGCAGCAATGACTAAGTCGAAGCGCCGCTCAACAGCTGCCCTTGCAGCTTTAATCGCATCCCCTTCACCTGTGGTGGCATGGCATGAGGTTTCATATCCTGCGCTCTCCAGCTTTTGCAAAACCTCTGCTAAATGTCTTTTAAAAATTTCCCGGCCTGAAGTCGGATTATAAATAATTCTTGCTCTTTTCATAGCCCATCATCCTATTATTGAAATATCTAAACTTAATCCGTATATATCATTCCATCTTTTTACATCATAGCGAATAGTCCACGGCTTAGCAATTATTCACTTCCATCCGTTTCTATTCTATTCACTTCCCGCTATTTTCACAAGTGGTCAGATGCACAAATGAATTATACCCTCATTAGGCAAAAAAGTATCGTAATTAAGTGATATTTCTTTGATAGGTAATCTAACATCAGCATTAAGCAGGATGCAGTTGAGCATTATTCCTGTTTCAGGTCCTGGAACACAAGGCTCTTAACATAGGTAATAATGGTTTTATATGGATATTCTTCATTAATTACCCCATGAAGCATTGCCCCGTCCATAAAAGTCCAGAATAACCCCGCTACATGGTTTGGATCTGCATCCGGCCGGAATTCCCCGGCAGTCTGTCCTTCTTCCATAATATCTGTTATCAATTTTAAAAAGAACTTCTTTCCCCGCTCGTTCAGAATTCGATTCAAGTTCTCATCTCTGGAGGAATGCAGCGTAAATTCCAGCTGTACAGTAATTCTATCTTTTCGTTCCTGGCTGAATGGGCTCATATCCCTATACAAATCAAAAAGATATTCCAGTTTCTTTTCCGCCGAAGAGAACATGGATATTCTCTCTGCAAGTCTTGCATTAGCTGATTCTGTCTGCTCATTCAAAAGCTCCAGATAGATTTCTTCCTTGCTTTTAAAATAATTATAGATGGCGCCCTTGCTGATTCCTGAATTAGCGACAATGTCATCAATGGTCGCTGCCTGAAATCCCTTTTTGGCAAAACAGGCCAGTGCGCCCGCCAGGATCTCTTTCTTTTTCTTCCGTTTATATTCCTCTGATACGATAGGCGACAAGTCTGTCCCTCCATTGTATTTGGTTTTTTCTCTGAGAAAATTCCAGTTATTCCTGCGTATTTAATGTCAGCAGCACTTTTGGCTGATGTCACTTCTTTTCAGTATTTCTTCTATATACAGGCTGGCATGTTCACTCGTGATTTCAGTATTTTCCTCCGCCAATCCCGCCATTACCAAGTCTTCTTTTACTTTTGCGAGAAATAAATCTCTGATAGCTGCTGAACGGCACGGCTGCATTTGCGCTGCCAAGTCCCAGATCCATTGCTCAAGATGGATGCTCTTGCTCTTTTTTTGCATTTCCCGCGGAACCTGCCTTCTTCCCATATTTCTCACTCCCCAGGGCATATTCTTATCTTATAAAATAAACTGATTAGTCTTTTTATTGTAATTATTTTTAAATGAATTTTCAAACTTTTTGTACTAAAAAAACTCCTAACTGTCCGTTAAGAGTTAATCCTGATCTATTTGGTTTTTATCCCGGTACATAGTTACTAATCCCCCAACCAGCATAAAGCAGGCAAATGCAATGGGAAACCAGCGCTCAAACCAGGATTCTTTATTGGGAAGTTCTTTGTGTTCCTTGACAGCTTCTTCCGGAATTCCTCCTGAAATTTGAGCCATAACAAGATTGGTAAACTCATCTTCTTCCGGCATTTCCGGGAAGGAATCCTCCTCCTCGTCCATTGCTTCGAGGTATACTTCCAGACATTGATCACATATATAGAGATGATCTTCATAGAGTTCACGCTCTGGTTCTGACAGCTCATTTTTCACATATTTCCGCCATTCTTCCCTTGAAAAGTGCTCCATGAAAATCATCTCCTTCCAATGTTCCTGACAGCAGAGTGTTCTGGACATGAATATCCTGCTGGGTATTTTGCTGATCAAATATACCCTGGAATATATCAGCTTCCCTTATATCTATTCGGATTACATTCTTTCTTTTTGAGTGCCGAAACAATCATAATCGAGAGAATCGAATAATTCAATACTTTTTTTTATAAAAAAATCTCCCCAAAAAGCTTTTATTTCCATATTTTTTCATCTCTTAATATTAAAATAATGATTAATTTCCCGCTTCGAACAAAACCATTATATGGTAAACTGTAAACGATGACTACGTAAAGAGGAGGGCAGTGAAAATATTTTTTAATAATGGACAACTCTAAACCATTATTGAATATATTGATGAAAAAGGATGGATACGAACGATGACATTTCTTATTTACTTGGCAGCGTACCTGATAGGATCAATTCCTACAGCCTTATTGATCGGCAAATATGCCTTTGGGATCGACATCCGTGATCATGGCAGCAATAATCCTGGTGCGACTAATACACTAAGGGTACTTGGCAAAAAAGCAGCTATCGTAGTTCTGCTGGTGGATGTGGGCAAGGGAGCAGCTGCTGCAGCAATGCCTGTCATCCTGAACGCTGAGCCCGATCCGTTAATGGCCGGGATGGTTGCAGTAGCCGGCCACTGCTTCCCGATCTTTGCAGGATTCCGCGGAGGAAAAGCCATCGCAACCACAGCTGGAGTATTGCTTGCAGCAAATATTTGGATGTTTTTAATCGCCTACATTTCTTTTGTCGCAGTCATTTACGCAACGAAGTATGTATTTTTCGGCTCTTTATCGGTGGGGGCATCTTTACTGATCTATTCCTTATTTACCGAAGGCACTGAACATGAACTTATCTTTTCTATTTTCCTATTATTTTTGATTTTCCTTCACCGTTCGAACATTAATAACTTCATTGATAAAAATGAGCCTAAAATCAATGATAAGCGCTTGAAGGATGACCGCATCCCTCCAAGAGATCATAAAAAACGAGCATAATTGAAGCCCGAATGCTGAATCCGGGCTTTTTTATTATTTTTCACATGAAACCCGCTCATTAAGCAAATCCTTTGAATAAAAGTGCAGTCAAAGGAGCTTGCATATGTTCTTGATCTTAAAAATATTAAGTCTTTACTTAATCACAATCATGATTATGAGACTGATGGGCAAATCGACAATTATCCAGATGACTCCTTATGACCTTGTCGCCATCATTATTGTTGGCACAGTTGCCTCTGAGCCTCTCATTAGCACTGAATTCTGGCCGACATTAGCAGCATTGGCCATTCTTGTAGGCCTTCATATTCTCTTCTCTTATTTGACTTTAAACCAAATTGGCAACCGATTTTTTCTTGGGGAACCGACGATGCTGATTAAAAATGGGGAAATTTTAGAAGATAATCTGGAAAAATCTCACTTATCCATGACTCAGCTGCTGTCTATCTTAAGAAGCAAAGGCTATCCCAAAATTGCAGATGTGGATTACGCCATTCTTGAGCCTATCGGTGAAGTGAGCATCATACCTAAAGTGGCCAATACGCCCGTAACAGTCGAACATTTAAACATCTCCATACAGGATGAGGGTCTTCCTATTGCGGTTATTGTGGATGGCAGGATTCAGGCGCGTAATCTCGAGCTGCTGGGACAGACTAAAGATTGGCTTTTAGAGCAGCTGCGGCAAAACAATTTAAATGAGAAGGAGATAATGTACGCTTATGTAAATGAAAAGTCGAAAAAATTGAATATAAACAGACGCAGATAATTTTCTGGAATAGGTTTATGGTTTGAAGTTGAGGGTATATAACATTGGTTACATACGAGACAAATAAAGATAACTTAACTAGACATATCAATATCAGGGGGTAATGGTATGACAGAAGAAAGCCTGGTGCTTGAAACAAAAATTGATGGGTTTGATTTTAATTGGGACCTGGAAAAAGGTCTGTTTAATTTTGAAGGTGATGATGCGGTCCTATTTTGGATAAAATCCGCCATGAGAAGCTTCTTCGATACAATTGAAGAGATTTCAGGAAAAGAAACTTCCAGCCTTGTACTTGAGACCACCGGCTTCAGGCAGGGAATGGTGGTAGGAAAGTTCTTCAAAGATTTAAATCTTCCCATAGATGAAGTGGCTAATATCCTACCCAGAATATATGCTTCTGCCGGCTGGGGAAAATTCATCATCACTGATTTAGATCCCGCTGCGAAAACCGCCAGGGTCAGAGCAATTGACAGCTGGGAATACAAGATTAACAAAGAACAAGAAAAAAATGAGTCTGGAACATTTCTGCCGGGACACTTTGCAGGAATATTTTCTGCTTTGTTCGGAACCAGCCTCTGGTATAAAAAATCGGCTGATCAATTGGCAGGGCATGATTACACCGAGCTTGATTATTTCCCCTCAACCGTTACTGTTGAGGAAAATATACACGCTTTGGCGAGGCGCGAAGAATCAAAAAAAATCACCGAGCTTGAAAAATTAGTGGAAGAACGGACGATTGAATTAAAGCAGCTTGTTAAAGAAATCTCTTCACCGGTTATCCCTGTCCTGGATGGAATCGTTGTTGTCCCTTTATTGGGAAGATACGATGAATTCCGCTCTGAAGAACTCGTGGATAAAACTCTCCACAGCCTGCCGAAGCACCAGGCAGATTGCCTAATCCTGGACTTAACCGGGCTGAATCAATCCATCAGTGCCTATACTGTGGAATTTTTAAGCAAATTGGCAGCAGCAGCTAACCTGATTGGCACCGAAACCATTTTGGTTGGCATTTCACCAGAACTTGGCACAAAGATTACAGAAACTAATTTCAATCTTTCTAAATTTAACTGCTTCACGAACCTGCAGCACGGCATTTATTATGCTTTGTCCAAAAAAGGCAGGAAAATCTTTTAATAACGGAAATAGCTGACTTCGCATTGGGCGGGAAGTCAGCTTTTTTTAGTTAAATGTGAAAAAAACAGACTGTAGCAGTAATTTATATGGGAATAAACAGGATATATGTGCAGATAAAAATTTTTATGTGCGCTTGGTTTTGTTTTATGTGCATATAATTTTATTTATGTGCGTACAGGCTATTTTAGTCTTTCTAATCTGTGATTATACCTTCTTAGGCGCGCCCCTATATTTCGCTTCACGCAGCTCGAGCGCGTAGGCTTCAAGATTCGGCATTCCCATTTCTTTGGCAATGCTGATTTCTTTTTCAATATCATAAGGGACACGGACGATCTCGATGGAAAACGGAGCAGGTTCTTTGGATTCGTATTCCCCATGCAAAACGGCATAGGTTGCCTGAGGAATATCCAGTGAATTCCCAACGCTTCCTGCATTGAATAGCGTCCTTTGCGGATGAACCGGTTCAATCAAAGCTGCATGAATATCCCCGTAACCAACAACATCCGGAATTAGTCCCTTCTCTCCGGCAATAATATTTTCTGTATTCTCAAACATAGCAAGCTTTTCTTCATAAGAATCCCGCATTGGCACAACCCGATGATAAATGCTTTTGGCGGAAGCATGGTAGAGCCTGCAATATTTGCCGCTCATATAAAAATCATGATGAAACGGCAGTGTTCCTAAATAGGCTAACCCCTCTTCCCCCAGCTGTTTCTGATGCCATTGACCTTCTTCAAAGTCCAGCGGCTTCTGCATGAAGTCATCCCAGTTTCCAAGTAGGACTACTTCACAGGTTTCTTTTATCCGTTCAACTGCTTTACGGGAGTTGGGCCCTTTTCCTATTAAATCACCCAGGCAAAAAATAATCTCTATACCTCGTTCGCGGATATTGTCCAGCACAGCCTCCAGAGCTGTGATATTTCCATGAATATCAGAAATTATGGCTACTTTCCCCATGTAAATCTCCTCCTTACTATCCTTAATTTATTTCTCCAAATCATCCAAGCATCCTCTAACAATTGGATAAAACAAAATTTGATTTTTCCCTGTACCGCCATTACATTAGAAATATGGTAAAATAACAGCATGCCAAAACCAACATTACATATAGAAGGAGTAGGATTTATGTCAAAAGTATTTGTATTTGGACACAAAAACCCAGACACTGACTCAATCTGTTCAGCACTTGCTTATGCAGAATTAAAAAACAAATTAGGCGTTGATGCAGAGCCAATCCGTCTGGGCCAGGTAAATGAGGAAACACAATATGCTTTAAATTATTTTAAAGCTGAAGCTCCCCGTCTTGTTGAGTCAGTATCCAAAGAAGCAAGCGAAGTGATTCTTGTGGACCACAACGAATTCCAGCAAAGCGCTGATGATATCAGAGATGTAAAAATCCTTGAGGTTATAGACCATCACCGCATAGCGAACTTTGAAACAAGCGATCCGCTATACTACCGCGCAGAGCCTGTTGGCTGCACAACAACTATTCTGAACAAATTGTACAAGGAAAACGGAGTAGAAATCAGCAAGGAAACAGCTGGCTTAATGCTTTCGGCCATCATTTCCGATTCTTTGCTGTTCAAATCTCCAACATGCACAGATCAGGACGTTGCAGCAGCACGCGAGCTTGCTGAAATCGCGGGAGTAAATGCTGAAGAGTATGGTCTGGAAATGCTTAAAGCAGGAGCAGACTTAAGCAAGAAGAGCGTGAAAGAGCTAATCTCCCTTGACGCAAAGGAATTCCAAATGGGAAGCTATAAAACAGAAATCGCTCAGGTTAATGCTGTGGACCTAAATGACGTATTAAGCCTCCAGGAAGAATTGGAAGCTGTCATTACTGAAAACATCAAAAACAAAGAGCTTGATCTTTTTGTTTTTGTTTTAACTGACATCCTTAACAACGACTCAGTTGCCATCTCTCTTGGCAAAGAAGCTGCAGCAGTTGAAAAAGCTTATGATGTAACACTTGAAAACAACAGTGCCGTATTAAAGGGCGTTGTTTCACGCAAAAAGCAAATCGTACCGCCTCTTACAAACGTATTGGCTGGCAAATAAGACAGAAGCAGTGCCGCACCTGGCACTGCTTTTTACTTATCCAATAAAGTTTCTGTCCCCTTAACAAGTTTTATCATTAGTCCCTTCACTGTTACTTCTTCAGCCAGCCTCACTCCCTGTCCGGCCCATAATGACATAAACTCCGGCTTCTCCATTTTGGCTGCCTGTTTTCGGATTGGAGCTGTCATATCATTCTGCAATGGATAAGGCAATGTCTGCAGACCATTCATCTCTTCCATGAACCTGTTACGAATCCCTCTTGCAAGCTTTCCGGAAAATGCTTTCGTTACAGCTGTCTGATCTTCCCTTGCATTTAATAATGCCTGTTTGTACAGTGAGTGAGCCCCGCTTTCCCTGCATGTAAGAAAAGCTGTTCCCAGCTGGGCTCCTGCTGCGCCAAGCATCATAGCAGCCGCAATACCGCGGGAATCCATTATTCCCCCTGCAGCAGCTACAGGACAGCTGACCGCATCTGCCGCCTGTGGTATTAGAGCCATGGAACCGATAAGCCCGCTTTCTTCGCTGCCGAAAGTTCCACGGTGCCCCCCGGCTTCGACCCCCTGAGCAATAATCACATCTGCACCAGCCTCTTCCCATTCCACTGCTTCTTTTACATTGGTTGCGGTTCCAATAATAATCGTACCTTGTTTTTTTAATTCAGAAATAATGGCAGATTCAGGAATACCAAATGTAAAGCTGCAAACAGGCACCTGTTCCTCCATCAAAACATCAAGCTGTTTTCTGTATAAAGCAGCATAATCCTTTTCTGGCAGAGAAGGTTTTTCCTTCATGCCAAGCTCACTGCTGTATCTGGCAAGTACATCCTCCATACTGCTGATTTCCTCTGCATCCGCCGAAGCCTCACGATCCGGAACAAAGAGATTAATGCCAAATGGCTTATCTGTCAGCTTCCGAATCCGTTTTATATCGCTCCTTATTTCATCTGAACTCATATAGCCTGCGCCCATATTTCCAAGTCCCCCGCAATTGGATACCTCGCTGATTAATTCCGGCGTTGTCATCCCTCCGGCCATGGGAGCCTGGAAAATAGGGTATTTTATATCCAGCATCGCTGTTATGGAATTCTGGTTCCAGCCCATTTAAAACATCCTTCCGCCTTTATTTCCCCGAAACAATAGCATCTACTATACTATCAGCAACAAAATGCCAGATCTTAGAATCCTCCTGATAGGAAGCAGTTAGTCTCCTGTACATGCTCATTTGTTTGTCCTTAAAGTCTTCCGCATTCTGTGCGGGGAGCTTACTTCTTCCATCATCAACCATTTCCTGAACCTGTTTGGCACGAGGTCCCCAAACAGCTTTTTCCTTCCCCTCTTTATCTATAAAAATATAAATGGGTATTGCTCTGGATGTTCCGTTAGTCAAATATTGATCCATCAGCTCAAGATTCTGATCCCTTAAAATAAAACGGACTTCCATCCCTGCTTCCTCTGCGATTTTCAGCAGAATCGGATTATTCAGCATCGCATCTCCGCACCAATCTTCAGTGAGTACAATCACTTTCATGCCAGTGTCCTTAAATTCTGCCAATCTTGCTTTCTCTTTATCTGATAAAGAGAAACGATCGTAAATGCCCATCATTTCATCTTTATTTACTTTCATTTCCCCTATGTAATCTTGCAGACTTAGTCCCTTCGCAAACCAATCCATTAATTTCATGCAACCCGCTCCTTTTTTCGATTCCTGTATAGTTTCTATTCTTTATCATCAGCTTTCATTCCTGCATTTGCTGTAACACTTTGTAAAACCAGATCTTTTCCTGGGAAATAGACCTTAAATTTGTCGAATATAGAAAAAGCTGATGGGGTCCCATCAGCTTCCTTTTATCTCTTTTTAATTTCTTCTTGCAATAATTTGTTAACAAGCGGCGGGTTGGCCTGTCCTTTTGTGGCTTTCATGATCTGGCCGACAAGGAAGCCGATCGCTTTTTGTTTTCCATTTTTGAAATCATCGATCGATTGCGGATTCGCATCAAGCGTTTCTCCGATAATCTTAAGAAGTGCACCTTCGTCCGAAATCTGAACCAGGCCTTTTTCTTTTACGATTGTTTCTGGATCCCCGCCATTTTCAACCAGTTCTTTGAAGACTGTTTTAGCAATTTTGGAAGAGATCGTACCGTTTTCAATCAGTTTAATCACGCCGGCAAGTCCCTCTGGTGTCAGAGCTATATCTGTCAGCTCTTTTTGTTCAGCATTCAAGTAAGCTGACAGTTCACCCATTACCCAGTTGGAAGCCTGTTTGGCGTCTGCTCCTTTATTGACAGCTGCTTCAAAGAAATCAGAAGTTTCCTTTGTGACTGTCAGGACAGCTGCATCATAAGCCGGCAGCCCAAGTTCTTCAATATAGCGGTTCTTTCTTTGGTCCGGAAGCTCAGGAATTTCAGCACGAATTCGCTGTTTCCACTCCTCATCAATATGGATATCAAGCAAATCAGGCTCAGGGAAATAACGATAATCATCAGAACCTTCTTTTACCCTCATTAGTATGGTTTTATTGGTTGCTTCATCATAGCGCAATGTTTCCTGCTGGATTGTACCGCCTGAACTTAAAACCTCTTCCTGTCTCTTCTCCTCGTACTCCAGCCCTTTGCGGACAAAGTTAAAGGAGTTCAGGTTCTTAAGCTCTGTCTTTGTGCCAAATTCCTCCTGGCCGACAGGACGAAGGGAGATATTCGCATCACAGCGAAGTGAACCCTCTTCCATTTTACAGTCAGAAACGCCAGTATACTGGATGATGGACTTCAGCTTCTCCAAATATGCGTATGCTTCATTTGGCGTGCGGATATCCGGCTCAGAAACAATCTCGATCAGCGGTGTACCTTGGCGGTTATAGTCTACAAGAGAATATCCTTTAGCATGAGACAGTTTTCCTGCATCTTCTTCAAGATGGATCCGCGTAATGCCGATTTTTTTCTTATAGCCGTCGACTTCGATCTCAATCCACCCATGCTCACCTATTGGCTTATCGAATTGTGAAATCTGGTAGGCTTTTGGGTTATCCGGGTAAAAATAATTCTTCCGATCAAACTTTGTAACAGGTGCGATTTCACAATTCAGTGCCATCGCAGCCTTCATTCCGAATTCAACTGCCTTTTTATTAATGACAGGAAGAACTCCAGGGTAGCCGAGGTCGACGACCGTTGTATTGGAGTTGGGCTCTGCCCCAAAATGGTTTGGGCTTGCCGAGAATATTTTTGAATCTGTTTTTAGCTCAACATGTACTTCAAGTCCGATAACCGTTTCGTATTTCATGAATTTCCCCCCTCACAGTCCCGGTTTTTGCTTATGGAATTCTGTAGCCTGCTCAAAAGCATGCGCTACGCGGTAAACAGTGCTTTCATCAAAATGCTTTCCGATAATCTGAAGGCCAAGCGGCAATCCATCCGCGAATCCGCAAGGTACGCTGATTCCAGGCACCCCGGCAAGGTTTACTGGAATAGTCAGAATATCATTTGCGTACATAGTGAGCGGATCAGACGTATTTTCTCCAATCTTAAAGGCAGGAGTTGGTGCTGTCGGTCCAATAATGACATCAAATTTTTCAAAAACATTTTCAAAGTCTTGTTTAATCAGTGTACGCACCTTTTGTGCCTTTTTATAGTAGGCATCATAATAGCCTGAACTTAAGGCGAATGTTCCGAGCATTATGCGGCGCTTCACTTCATCACCGAAGCCTTCTGCACGGGTCTTTTTGTATAAATCGATTAAATTCTCAGGATCTGCTGTTCTATAGCCATAGCGTACGCCATCAAAGCGCGCCAGGTTCGCCGATGCCTCAGAGGAGGACAGCAGATAATACGTTGCCAGTGCATATTTCGAATGCGGCAGGGAAACTTCCTCCCATGTTGCCCCAAGTTTTTCTAACACTTTCAGGGCGTCCAGTACTGACTGGCGCACCTCTTCATTTACACCTTCAGCCAAATACTCTTTCGGTACGGCAATTCTTAGCCCCTTTACATCCCCAGTCAAGCTTTCCGCGTAGCTTGGGACCTCAACATTTGCTGAAGTAGAGTCCATGGGATCCACACCTGAAATTGCCTGAAGCAGGTAGGCGTTATCTTCAACGGTCCGTGTAATTGGCCCGATTTGATCCAGAGATGAGGCAAACGCGATCAGTCCGAACCTTGAAACTCTTCCATATGTAGGCTTTAACCCAACTACTCCGCAATAAGAAGCAGGTTGTC
This sequence comes from Cytobacillus sp., assembly GCF_964223445.1. Classification (NCBI taxonomy): domain Bacteria; kingdom Bacillati; phylum Bacillota; class Bacilli; order Caryophanales; family Bacillaceae; genus Cytobacillus; species Cytobacillus sp. Next base: position 6,716 of record NZ_CAXQGS010000017.1, on the reverse strand, counting down.
TGATTGAGCCGCCAGTGTCTGATCCAAGAGAAAATAAAACTTCACCGGCTGCAACAGAAGCAGCAGAACCGCCGGAAGATCCCCCGGGAACTCTTTCAAGATTCCATGGATTTCGGGTTACTTGAAAGCCTGAGTTTTCATTGGATGATCCCATTGCAAATTCATCCATATTCAGTTTACCGATTGTAATCGTTTCAGCATTATGTAATTTGGATGCAGCAGTCGCATCATAAATAGGATCAAAGTTTTCAAGAATTTTACTCGCACTGGTGGTGCGCAGCCCCTTCGTTACGATGTTATCCTTCACGCCGATTGGCATACCGAACAAAAGGCCTTTTGCCTCGTCTGTTCCAATTTTACCATCCATTCTTTTAGCTGCTTCACGAGCTCTTTCTTCATCAAACGTCAAGAAAGCCTGTACTTTATCTTCAACTTCACCGATTCGCTTGTACGATTCGCTGACAAGGTCGGTAACCGTGATTTCTTTCTTATGTAAAAGCTGATGAAGCTCCGATACCTTATGGTCAAATAAACTCACCATTTTCCCCTCCCTATTCAATAATAGACGGCACTTTTATATAGCCATCCTGATGTTCCGGCGCATTTTTCAGAACTTCTTCCTGTGGAAGCCCCTTATTCGCCTTATCTTCTCTCAATACATTCTTCATATCAAGAACATGGGATGTTGGTTCAACATGATCTGTATCAAGCTCATTCAGCAGCTCTGCAAATGAAATCATCTTGTCCAGCTGTTCGGTATAAGCAACAGCTTCTTCCTCAGTCATTGCAAGTCGCGCCAAGTGTGCAACATGCTTAACCTGATCTATTGAAATTCTCGACATTAATGCCACCTCCAAAAATTGAATACTGTCAATGCACAATTATTATGATCATACCAAACTTTCGCGCGTTAAAGCAATACGCGTACACCAGCTGGCATAGCAATCTTCTGCTTATTTTACCATGAGTTCAGCGAATTGTGTGTTTGCTTCTCTTTTTAGAGGATAAATGAAAAGCGACACCGAATAACTGGGGATGTAAATAAGGACAGGAGGTGCGATTATGGAATTTTTCCGATTTGATTTGGATGTCAGCAGGGAAATTGCCCAATTCAGCAGCCACAATGCCAGCATCACCCCGATTATCCGGAACAAAACAGCTACAGTTGGGTGTATCCACCTGAAAGATAATAGTGTTTTAGGCATGCATCCGGCAGCTTGTCCCCAGCTATTTCTCATCGTTGACGGGGAAGGATGGGTTAAAACTGCTGGCGGTAAACAAATTGCAGTCCAAAAAGGAACCGCTGTTTATTGGTCTGAAGGTGAGTATCATGAATCAGGCTCTTACCTTGGCATGACTGCAATTGTGGTTGAAGGTCCTGATTTGGATCCGCATCTGTACCTGAAGCCTTTGGAATAAGACAGCGGAACACCTGGCATCGGCCGGTATTTTTAAGATTTGGCCGGTAAATCCCGTATTTCGGCCGGTAATTTTTAAATTTGGCCCGTAAAATCTCCATTTCTTCCGTTAAAATGTAAATTGGGCCGGTATTGTGATGCTTTCCCTCTAAAAATAGAGCAGCGCTGCAGACGCTGCTCATTTTCGCTTGAATAGTTTGGCAAATAGGCCGCCCTTTTTTTCTTTTTTTGCTTCTGCTTTGACCGTTTTCCTCTCCACGAAAATTTCGGGTTTATCAATCGCATAGTCATAGGCTAGAACCAGCCCGATCTCTGAATTATGTTCTTTATTGGTGACGATTGTATATTCTACCTTATAGGCAGAAGCCAATTTTATATATTTTGATAAATAGGAGTAACTCATATTGCCATTCAGATAAAGATGAGCTTTGCTGTTGGCTTTAAGTGCCTCTTCCACCTGCGGATAGATTCCATCTTCCCTCATCTGCGGCTGCTTCAAGGCAATGACCACCCTCTCCCGAAGCGATCCAAGAAACTTGCGGCGCTCATCAGGCTTGGTCTGTTTTTGTCCATGAATTCCCTGTTGAAGATAATCATCTATATTTTCAGCCAATAGTACATCCTCCATCCATATATGTCCTCAATGCTTTCATTGTATTCAGTATTACGCCCTATTTCAAATTTTGCTTATATATTATGTATGTTTTTGCAGCATGTACTGTGCTTGCTTTCAAAGCAAAAAAATACCTCCCTTCAATGGAAGAGAGGTTCAAAATAGGAGAATATAATGGTAAAAAAATCAAGTTACATACGGGTAAAAATTAAGCTTCCTGCTTTTCAGTGAACTGTTCTTCCTCAGTGGATCCCTTTAAAGCAGTTGTCGAGGAAGTACCACCAGTAATAACCATGGAAACCTGGTCAAAATAGCCGGTGCCCACTTCACGCTGATGTCTTGTCGCGGTGTAGCCATGTGTTTCGCTGGCAAACTCGGCCTGCTGAAGTTCAGAGTACGCAGCCATTCCGCGGTCTTTATAGCCGCGAGCCAATTCAAACATGCTATGGTTTAGCGCATGGAATCCTGCCAAAGTAACAAACTGGAACTTGTAGCCCATTTTGCCGAGCTCAACCTGGAACTTTGCAATCGTTTCGTCATCGAGCTTTTTCTTCCAATTGAATGAAGGAGAGCAATTATACGCTAACAGCTTGCCAGGGAATTTCTCATGGATTGCTTCGGCAAAGCGTCTCGCTTCATCGAGATCCGGTTCAGATGTTTCACACCAGACCAGGTCTGCATAAGGCGCATATGCCAATCCCCGAGCGATCGCTTGGTCGAGCCCAGCCTTTGTACGGAAGAAACCTTCAGGTGTACGTTCCCCGGTAATGAAAGGTGCATCATAAGGGTCCACATCGCTGGTAATTAAATCTGCAGCATTGGCATCAGTCCGTGCGACAATGACAGTCGGCACGCCCATTACGTCTGCTGCCAATCTCGCAGAAATTAAATTCTTAACAGCAGTCTGGGTTGGCAGCAAAACCTTTCCGCCAAGGTGACCGCATTTCTTCTCAGAAGATAGCTGGTCCTCAAAGTGTACTCCGCCGGCACCCGATTCAATCATGCCTTTCATAAGTTCAAATACATTAAGCTGGCCGCCGAATCCTGCTTCCGCATCTGCCACAATCGGCGCGAACCAGTCAATGGAATGATCCCCCTCCATATGATGAATCTGGTCAGCTCGCTGAAGGGCCTGATTAATTCTTTTTACAACACTCGGAACACTGTTGGCCGGATATAGGCTTTGGTCCGGATACATATTTCCGGACAGGTTTGCATCTGCAGCAACCTGCCAGCCGCTTAAGTATATGGCCTTCAGCCCAGCCTTAACCTGCTGGACAGCCTGGTTTCCTGTTAACGCCCCTAATGCATTGACGAAATCTTCTTCATTCACAAGCTTCCACAGCTTCTCTGCACCACGGCGCGCCAATGTATGTTCAATATCAATCGACCCTCTTAATTTAATAACTTCCTCAGCCGTATACGGTCTTTCGACTCCATTCCAGCGTTCATCCATTTCCCAGCTTTCCTGTAACTGACGCACTCTTTCATCTGCCATTTGATTAAATCCTCCTTTTAATTTAGAAAATCATCATTTGAGCAAAATCTCAGTTGTATTCCAGTTCTGTATCATAACAGATATAAAATCATTAACTGTTATGACATAAATCTAAGTTGTTATAAAACAATTAAATATCTATGTTTTGTATTATATAACAGCAAATTCGTAATGGGAACCCCTTTTTAAAAAAATTTTCAAAATTTACCGCTAATTCTCAAATCTACCCAATAAAACTGCTCTTGCCGCCAACTTAATTTTATAAATTTAGATGAATAGATATGTTGATATATGTGATATAACAGCAAATTAATGCGAAATAACGTATTTTTATACATTTATAACTTGATAGGTTTTTAGATTTTTTGTCCCTCAACCTTTATTATGTTATGATAATAAACGTCTTTCCAAAGTGGACCATTCCCCAAACTGATTTTTCCACAAACACAAAACTGTATGTTACTGTATAAAAGGAACTTTTTCCACGTATGTATTAATGGGGACACTAATAGAGTAATGGAGGTGATCATATGGATTTCACTATGGCAACATGGCTTTGGCTTCTTATTCCTATGCCATTATTGATCATACTATCAGGCATCTCATATTTTGCTGAAAGGAGAGGATAAATAAGTATGGATATAAATATACCAACGTTAATTGCCATTATTGTTTATCTGGTCGGCATGCTGCTGATTGGCGTGCTTGCAGCCAGAATGACTAAAGACTTATCTGATTATGTTTTAGGCGGACGAGGGCTTGGAGCTGGGGTTGCAGCCTTAAGTGCAGGAGCTTCTGATATGAGCGGATGGTTAATGCTGGGATTGCCTGGAGCTGTTTACTTAGGCGGTATGGGTGAAATATGGCTTCCTATCGGTCTGGCAGTCGGTGCCTATCTGAATTGGCAGTTTGTTGCTAAGCCACTGCGTGTCTACACAGAAGTAGCAAACGATTCAATTACAGTTCCCGGGTATTTTGAAAACCGGTTCCATGATACTTCTAAATTGCTAAGGGTAGTTTCTGCAATCGTCATATTAGTCTTTTTCACTTTCTATACTTCTTCCAGCCTAGTCGGCGGTGCCATTCTATTAGAAAATTCATTCGGGATGGATTATACACTCGCGCTTTGGGTAGGAGCTGCTGTTATTTTGTCATACACATTATTTGGCGGCTTCCTGGCAGCCAGCTGGACAGACTTTATTCAAGGTATTTTAATGTTCTTAGCCTTGATTATCATCCCGATTACAGCGATTCAGGAGCTTGGCGGATGGAATGAAACATTAAATCAGATCAGCACAATCGATCCAACACATTTGGATGTTGCTTCAGGAGCCACTTTTGTTGGCGTTGTTTCCCTGCTGGCATGGGGGCTTGGCTACTTTGGGCAGCCGCATATCCTTGTTCGCTTTATGGGATTAAAATCAACAAACGACGTCCCAAAAGCCCGCTTGATCGGTATGACGTGGATGGTTCTATCGTTATTTGGAGCTCTGTTTGTAGGTTTTGCCGGTATCGCATATTTTGCGGATACACCTCTTGCCAATTCTGAAACAGTATTTATCATGTTTTCTCAAGTACTATTCAATCCATGGGTAGCTGGATTCTTATTAGCAGCCATTCTCTCAGCAATCATGAGCACAGTTGACTCTCAATTGCTCGTTTCTTCAAGTGCACTGGCACAGGATTTCTATAAATCCATCTTCAGAAGAAATGCTTCCAAAAAGGAAGAAATGATTGTTGGCAGAATTGCTGTACTGGGCATTGCCATTATTGCCATCTTCTTAGGGTATAACCCCGAAAGCAAGGTATTGGAACTTGTCAGTTATGCTTGGGCCGGATTTGGTGCAGCCTTTGGGCCAGTTATCATTCTGAGCCTGTTCTGGAAACGCATGACACGAAATGGCGCCCTTGCCGGTATTATTACTGGAGCTGTAACAGTAATTGTTTGGGCACAGCTTACCGGCGGACTGTTTGATTTGTATGAATTGGCGCCTGGCTTCCTATTTGCAGGTCTAGCGATCATCATCGTCAGCCTTATGGATAAGGCTCCTTCAAAAGAAGTTCAGGAGCAGTACAATCAATATAAGTCTGTCCTTAAAAATTAATTGCAGAAACCTTCTTCCTATGCGGAGAGGGTTTTTTGTATGTAAACCCGTTTCTCAAAAAAGTTGCAGCCTTCAGCTGGCAATCATTATTTTGCGTTGCCTGCTTAATTACAAAGCAGACAATCATTAAATTACTTCTGCTCCAAGCGTCTTTGCAAAGTGCCTTAAGGCCCACTCATGGCCGTCCTGGTCAAATGATGCAACAGCATCTTTATGAATCACTATTTTAAACCCTTTATTATAAGCATCGACTGCCGTATGTAGTACACAAATATCCGTACATACACCGACCAGGTGCACTTCCTCTACACTGCGTTCCCTTAGTTTTATCTCGAGATCGGTTCCTGCAAATGCGGAATATCTTGTTTTGTCCATGAAATACACATTTTCAGCTTCCTTGTTTGTTTCATAAATCTGCTGCAGTAAACCGTAAAGATTTCTTCCTTCCGTGTTCCTGATATTATGCGGCGGGAATAAATTCGTTTCTGGGTGATGGATGTCTCCTTCATCATGAACATCAATAGCAAAAACAGTGAAATGCCCATTTGCGATAAACACTTGTGTGAGCTCTGAGATTTTCTTTTCCAGCAGCTGTCCAGGCTTACCGCATGTCAGAGCACCGTCCTCAGCTACAAAGTCATTTGTGTAATCGATATTAATCAAGGCTTTGTTTGGCATTTTACATCACTCCAATCTAAAATCTATTTTCATCATATACTTCAAAGTGCTGAATATCCAATAAAAAAGGAACAGCAACCAAGTTGCTGTTCCCGACTCCAATCGGAGATTTATTAATACATTTCAGAAGTAGTCTTTGCCTGCATGTGCAGAAGAATGTAATCAGGCCCGCCCGCTTTGGAGTCTGTTCCTGACATGTTGAATCCACCGAATGGCTGGTATCCAACGATCGCTCCTGTACAGCCGCGGTTGAAGTATAAGTTCCCAACATGGAAATCTTCGCGCGCTTTTTGGATGTGCTCACGGTTCTGCGTGATCACAGCTCCTGTTAAGCCGTACTCCGTGTTGTTGGCGATTTCAAGCGCATGGTCGAAATCTTTTGCCTTTGTGAAGCCAACAACTGG
>NZ_CAXQGS010000016.1:0-26366 GCF_964223445.1 Cytobacillus sp. | reverse complement strand
GGCCATCCGGCTCCGGAAAAACGACCTTGCTGCGGTGCTTAAATGTGCTGGAGCAGCCTACTTCAGGCCTGCTTGCCATTGGAGATCAAGTCCTCGACTTTTCTCAGCAGGTCTCGAAAAGGCAAATACCTCCCTTCAGACGCCTTACGGGAATGGTTTTTCAGAACTATAATTTATTTCCGCATATGACTGCAATCGAAAATGTCATGGAGGGGCCGGTTACAGTGAAAGGCGAATCAAAGGAAGCGGCAAAGGAAAAGGGGGAAATGCTTTTAAGAAAAGTTGGATTAGCTGATAAATCTGCCTATTATCCTTTTCAGCTTTCAGGCGGCCAGCAGCAGCGGGTAGGGATTGCACGCGCTCTTGCAATGGAGCCAAAGGTTATGCTATTTGATGAGCCTACTTCGGCACTGGACCCTGAACTAGTTGGAGAAGTGCTGAGGGTGATGAAGGATCTGGCCGCTGAAGGAATGACAATGGTGGTCGTTACTCATGAGATGAGATTTGCAAGGGAAGCAGCGGATGAAGTCATTTTCATGGACGGCGGTATTGTAGTGGAACGCGGCAAACCTGAACAGATATTCTCCAGTCCAAAAGAAGTCCGCACCAGCCAGTTCCTGAATTTAATTCAATAGACAGACCTCTGCAGACAGGCAGAGGTCTATTTTTATCAAAAAAAAAATGCTTCCTTAACAGGAAGCGGAAAAAAAGGGGGATTTACACTTGTAGAATTAGTATGCCCGGGCAGAGTATTTCTTATTCATACCTTCTAAAAATTAATAATTGATTTAAACACATTCTCATGGATCCCTTTCGCTGCGGGGTTTATTTCATGGTATTCGTGCTATACTGAAAATAGAATCCGGTGATAGAGGTGTAAAGATGAAGGAAAATATTTTAATATGTGTAAGCAATCCCAATCATGCGGAAATACTGACCCAAAGAGGCAAAAAACTGAAGGAAGCATTTCAGGGGGATGGCTATATTCTCTCCGTAGAAAACCGGAAGCACGAAGAGCTTAACTTTAACGAGCTTCAGACAAAATACTTATTCGAAAGTTTAGCAGATAAATATGGACTGAAGATGCTCTCCAAGTATGCCGAGGGCAAAAAAATCGCCAGGGTGATAGCTGATGTGGTAAAGGAGCATAATATTACCCAGATTATCCTTGGGCAGGCTGTTCAAACCAAGCTGGAGCTGATGGTAAAGCATTCGCTGATCAATGATTTATTCCAGCTGCTTGAAGGAGTAGATATACATGTCGTAGAAGTTTCAAGAAAGGTTCATGATCCTTCTGACGACTGGGATAAGGGGCTGCCGGCCATGATCGTCAAGAAAGGCTCCGATTATCATTTAATCATTGGAGAAGATCATGAAAATGGAGTAAAGGGCATCTTTTTTAAAGAATTATCATCCGACTTCTCGAACGGTTTTTTTGTTATACAAAAAGATAATATCCATGAAGTGCTCCGTATTCACCATGGTGTTGTAGATAGTAATATATTGGGAGATAAATAAGCCGGCTCATCCAGCCGGCTTTTGCTGCTTTTTAGATTAAGTCATTTACATAATAAACTTTTCCGCTCTCAATTTCCTTCTGCTGAAGCAAATTGACTAGTGCATTAGCCACGGTTTCCGTATCCCTTAGCATGCCTTTCTCCTTATATGCCTGGAATTTTTCAAGATCATGAAATGCTTCCTTCGCTGATGAACGTATGGTTCCCTGCATAGCAGTGTCCATAACACCGGGACTAAAGGCAATAATCTTGTGGGTGCTGTCTGCTGTCAGCAGCTCCAATGCAGCTGTTTCCGTAAACATATTAATTCCGGCTTTTGTGCTGCAGTAAGCACTCCATCCCTGTATGGGCCTTTCAGCAGCACCTGAAGTAATGTTGACAATGGTCATTTCACTTGAAACTTCACGCAGCAGGATGTTGGAAATCATAATAGGAGCAATCAGATTAACGTGAGCATTTTGAATTAATGCCGCATGATCAAGGTTTCCGGCAGTACCAATTGGATCAATGACCCCTGCGTTATTAAATACATATAGGGTTTCCGGCTGTTTTTCCTTCAATAGTGCTGTCAGTTCTCTGAAAGCAGATTCAAGCTCATCCGGTGAGGACAAATTGCAGAAATATTGGGCAAAGAATAATTGATTCTCTGCAGCAAGTGTTGCCAGCTCAGGGTTTTCAGTCCTTGATACAGATATGATGCCAGTTCCTTCTGTAATCATTCTTTTGGCAATGGATGCTCCTAAACCTTTGGATGCACCTGTTATGATAGCTATTTTCATTTTGATCACTCCTATTTCCTGTTTGATTCTTCTATTAAAACAGAAAATAATTATTTTTTCCTTTATCAGCCATTGTGGTCCTTTCTGAATGCCTTCATTTCATCTTCTATTAAATTGATGATTGAGAGGATAATTCCTGAAAATAGGCTGGCAATCGTAATGATGCTTATGCCAAACAGAAGGTAAAGAATACATGTGCTGAAAAAAGTAAACAGGAGACAATAATGGCAAGCCTTAATTTTCCGCATTGACTGGTTCTGCCTTCCAGTAATATTCACTAAACACATCAGCAAATGCTTTGATGGAGTTATTCAGTTCATCCAGATTGTTTTCAACACCTCCGAATTCCAGCAAAAGAGCCCGCTCGGAAAGATCCTGATTGTAAATGCCGTTGCCTTCACTTTTTCCTTTAACAAAAACTCCCCTGCTTATTCCTTTATATTTTGCTTCCAATGCTTTATGGAGCTCGGTAGCCACTTTTAAGTTCTGTTCATAGTTTTTGTGCTCTTTGCCGACGACAAAAAACAGTCGCGCGTATGGTTCCTGGCCAATTACTGCGGTTGTTTTCCCTCGGGGAAGCGAATCCCTATGGATATCAATCAGGAATTTAACATCCTTATTCTCTGCCATGGCAGATTGTACAGTTTCTCTGGACATGGCATAGGAATTTTCCCAGTTCCAGCCCTTCTTTTTCAGTTCTGAGGCAATATTGGTTTTATCATGCTCAGCACCAATGCCTTTTCTCGCCAGCTCTTCACTAAGCTTTTTCCCGACAGCAATAACATTCACCTGTTCATTTGGACTAACGGCCTCATCAGTATCCTTTACATCTTTTAAAAGCGGAGCGAACGATTCCCAGCTGTGGGAATGGTAAATAAGAACCCCTTTTTTGTCCGGAATAACTGGAGGAGCCGTATTTTCTTCATTTTGACCGTCATTCATAGCAAGTTCTTTTTCTTTTAAAAGGACTTCTAGGGGAGGGGCAGATTCCACTGGAAGGTTGGTAAAGTCGGTACCTTCTCCGGCAACAGCAATACCAGTGTCGAAGATCGAAAAACCAGGCAGCTCCCGGCCAAGGAACGTTCTGATATCCTTCGGCTGTGTGTTGGTTGCCAGCTTAAATAGGGTTCCGGATAGGGAATAGCTTTCAGCGGGAACTTCCTTGTGAAAATAATGATTCTCAGCTTTCAAAATGTGAATGAAGAGCTGGTCGGCTTTAATGTCCTTAAGCAGCACATTCATATGTGACGAGGTGAAGGCAGCCGGATAAAGCGCAACAACCCCAGCGAGCGCCACTGCTGCACAAATACTGAAAATCCAGCTGTTTATATAAAAGAAAATAGAATGGACTCTTAATTTAGAATTCATATAAATCCCTCCATTCTCTAAATATATGACGGATAAGCTGATTTAGAAGATGGGGAACGCTCTAAAGAAAAGGAAAAACCGGGCAGAATGCCGAAATCATAAAAAGAGATGCTGAAATGAACTAATTCTATTTGTATTTAGATTTATAAGCCTGTATAAAGGAGATGCATTATATGGCACAGCCAGCATTAATTGAAAAAGACGAACATAAAAAAATAGCCATAAGCTTATTCAATAAAGTGTGGGATTTAATGGAAAATCCTGATAGAACCGATGAGGAAGACCACGAAATGATACATATGGCGCATGCATCGTGCTATCATTGGGGTGTCGCAGGTCAGCCTGTTAATCTGTCAAGGGGAGAGTGGCAGATATCCAGGGTATATACAGTCTTAAACAGAGCTGAGCCTGCTCTCTTTCATGCTAAAAGAAATCTTGAAATTTGTCTTTCTAACAAAATTGGAGACTTTGATCTGGCATTTTCTTATGAAGCTCTAGCCCGTGCATATAAACTAGCCGGCGATGAGGAAAATGCACACCAGTATAAAAAGCTGGCTTGCGAGGCTGCAGAAGAGATAGCGAAAGAAGGGGACAAAATAGTGGTCCTGAATGATCTTGCTTCCATCTAGTATAAAACTCATAATTAAAAGCAATCCTTTGTACTGAATCTCAAAAGGCCTGAAAGGGTCTTTTATTTTTTGAAAAGATTTCATTGTTTTATCACAAATGGCTTTTATATTGATAATATCAAAAGACAATATAGAAAAAGAGAGGGACACTAAATTGAAAAAGTTATTATTCAGCATAATGGCGAGCTTGCTTGTTCTTGGCGGATGCAGCCAATCAGAAGAAGAAAAGCCTGCCAAAAACGACGAAGTGCCGCAAATCATTGAAGCAGTCATCCAGGTGCCTGAAACCATTGATCCGGGTGAGGAGGCAACCCTTGCCGTCACTGTCAGACAAGGCGGTGAGGCCGTAACGGATGCGGATGAGGTGAAATTTGAAATATGGCAGGAAGGACAAAAAGAAAACGGTGAAATGGCAGAGGCAAAGCACGACTCAGAGGGGAAATATACAGCTGATCATATATTTACAGAAGAAGGCCTCTACTATGTTCAGTCCCATGTAACGGCAAGAAGCCAGCATACAATGCCAATGGTTTCCATACAAGTTGGCGAGGCAAAAGCGGAGGACCCGGGAACGGAGCATGAACAAGAAAATGAGGGACATGAAGAAGGCCACTCTCACAGCCATGGCGGAGAAGTATCCATTGAGCTGCAGGCACCTGACCAAATTCATGTAAACGAACAAACAGCTTTATCTGCCATGGTTGATAATGAAGGGGAACCGCTGGCGGATGCTAAAGTAAAGCTTGAAATCTCACTTAATGGCGCAACGCCTCAATGGGTGAACATGCCTGAAACGGAACCGGGCAAATACACTGCCGACCATCAGTTTAGCGATGCGGGCACATACACCATCACGACACATGTTGAAAAAGGCGACGATATTCACGAGCACACAGAAACTGAACTAACGGTGCAATAAAGCATTAATCAGCGGGGTTCTTTCATGCCCTGCTGATTTTTTGTTGGGTCAGGCAGGAGTTATTTAATTATACAGATGAACTTTAGCTGTAGTTTGGGATCCTGCAGGGCAAGTTCGGACAGGAAAGGCAGAAAAAGGCCGGAGTCTGTCCGAACCTGGGTCTCCTTCGGGCAAGAGCGCCAAAGAAACTGCCTCAGATACTCCGCTTTCATTTTCATGATAATATAAGGGGAGAGATTACAGAAAAGCAGGTGTCAAAGAGATGTCAGAAACACATTTGCATTTTAATACGGGAATTGGGGTCCAAAAGCCTAATAGCATTCGGAATAAGGATATAAACTGCCCTTTTTGTGCAAGGGAGGAGCTGACGGATATTATCGCCGTTGAGGATTCAATTATTTTGCTGAAAAATAAGTTTCCTGTTCTGGAAAACTCCTATCAGACCGTGCTGATTGAAACGGATCTATGTGACGGTGAGCTATCCATTTATCCTGAGGAGCATTTGGTCAGGCTGATTTCATTTGGATTAAAACATTGGCTTCAAATGGAAGAGAGCGGAGAATATGAGTCTGTTTTATTTTTCAAAAACCACGGTCCATTATCCGGGGGGAGTATTGCCCATCCGCATATGCAAATAGTCGGATTGAGAAATATTGATTACAAGGAAAAAATTCAGGCAGAGGACTTTGAAGGCCTCCTTATACATGAGGAAAGCAATACGGTGTTCACTTTATCCACTTCACCTAGAATCGGTTTTTATGAATTCAATGTAAAGCTTGCCGATCAGGATGATATTCCGTACTTTGCAAAATGCATCCAGGCAGCTGCCCATTATATTCTGAATGCCTTTCCATTTCCAAGCAATAGTTATAATTTGTTTTTCTACAGGCTGGGCAGGGATATTTACGCAAAAATTGTTCCCCGCTATATTACCACACCAATTTTTATTGGCTACAGCATCCCTCAGGTACCTAATAATCTTGAATGGATGAGAGATGATATAAAAGTGAGATATTTCAGCGGGAAGTTTAAAGCCAGGCCTTAATGCCTTGTGTACCCGATTGATGGGTACCTTAGACGGATGCTGAATATGGAAGGAAATAACCATTCTCAGTAATCATAAAAATTTGAAATAATACCCATTCGCTTTTAGAAGTTGTGATTTATCTCTATAAAAAATATAATGAAATATTGTAGCGGGGAATAATGTGAGGTACATACCTATTCCTTGCGCTGTGCTCCGTTATGCCTTAAAAGCTAAAGGCAAATGGTTTTGTTAATTGATAAGAATATATGAATTCTGAAGTTAGATTACTGTCTAGCTCCAGCGCCTGCCCCCTCAAGCACAAGCCGAGCCCCCCAAAAAGGCATAGGACGCCTTTCCGTGAGGCTCGTCTTGTGCTTGAGGCCCGCAGGACAAGGAAGGCTTCGTCAGCATAAACATCGCACGACCAAGAGCGACAGCTTTTGGGAGGATGCGGGTTATGCAGACGTTGCCACAGGACGTGGCGTTCTTAGTCTGCGTTCCTTGGTGGGCAAGGCGCTTCCGCTTTTCTTTAAAGGAGAATGATCATGACCTCAAATCGATATACACCTCCTAAGCTGGATTGGGGCTTAGTATTAATATTGATGCTTTTATTTCTAGTAAGTGCCGTTTCCATTTACAGCGCACAGACAACGGGACAATATACAGAAAACTTCCTTTTGAAGCAGGTTGTCTGGTATGCCGTTGGAACAGGAATCATCGCTGCGGTAATCACACTGGATTCCGATCAGCTGAAGAAGATTTCCTGGTATGTGTACGGCCTGGGAATTGTACTGCTTGGATTCCTGATTGTGGCGCCATCAAGCATTGCCCCGGTCATTAATGGGGCGAAGGCATGGTACAAGGTTCCGGGTATGGGTTCCCTGCAGCCTGCAGAACTTGTTAAAGTGTTTATTATTCTGGTATTAGCGAAAACAATTGACGAGCATCACCAAAAAAATGCATATAAAACCATGCAGACTGATTTATGGCTGCTCATTAAACTGGTTGGTTTAACAATGGTGCCGCTGCTGCTGGTTATGCAGCAGCCTGATTTAGGGACAAGCCTTGTATTTCTGGCAATCATGCTTGGCATGATATTCATTTCAGGAATCAGCTGGAAGCTTCTGGCGCCAATATTTGGAACAGGAGCCGCTCTTGCAGGGACTATTCTGTATTTTGTTTTATGGCATCCGGATATTCTGGAGAAGTATTTAGGGGTAAAGGAATATCAGTTTGCACGTATTTATTCCTGGATTGATCCTTATAACTATCAAAGTTCAACCGGATTTCAACTGACACGCTCCCTCCTTGCCATTGGATCAGGGGAAACAAGCGGGAAAGGATATGGAACGAGGGAAGTCTATCTTCCTGAAAGCCATACCGACTTTATTTTCAGTATCGTAGGGGAAGAATTTGGTTTTGTAGGCGCAAGCATTGTCGTCAGCCTTTTCTTTCTGCTGATTTACCATATTACCAAGATTGGCATGGAAACCAATAACAATTTTTATACCTATATTTGTGTAGGTGTCATCAGCATGGTTACATTCCATGTCTTTCAAAATATCGGGATGACCATCGGCCTTTTGCCAATCACAGGCATACCGCTTCCTTTCATCAGCTATGGAGGAAGCTCGCTGATGGGGAATATGCTGGCCATGGGGCTGATTTTCTCGATCCGCTATCACTATAAAAAGTATATGTTCTCGACAAATGATTAAAATTGAAAGAGCGGGCTGCGAAAGCCCGCTCTTTATTCAATTACACCGGTTTCTTCAATTGTTACATTGCTTTTCACATCAAAACTCAGCTTTTTGTAGTCATCTTCCCACTTTTTAAAATCAAAATTCCGATGCTTGGATTTTTTCATTTGGCCAAGCCCAATTGGATCAATTCCGAGTTCCTGAAACTGTTTTAATAGTCTGAGGCATTCCTTTTCGACCTTATTCTCCAGGTTCTTTTGAACAGCGCTAACAACCTCTGATGCTAACTTATCTCCGGTATACTCCCGAATAATCCCTTCAATGTTAATCGTTATGGAAGCATGATGATCAGTTATCTTAATTTTATGCTTGGACCTTAAACTCTTTACAGCAGCTAACTCACCCTTTTTTAATTTAACATCGAAGTTTCCTTCACTATATTTATCGACCAGCAATTTAAAAAAGAACATATCTTTTACAGGAAGGATTTCTACTTCCTTATCATCTTTAAAAAGGCTGATTCCAACTATCTCCACTTTATCATCAGCGATTTTTTTTAGACGAGGCAGAAAAGGGTCCTTGCCATTCTGATAATAATCATTGGCCAAGATATGCAGATTGGTTTTGGGAATATCCCGATGGTCAATATTATGCTGTATAAGATTATAAATATAGGTTGAATTCCCTCTTGTTCCATACTCTCCTGCCATCAGATCCTCCGCTTTTCCCTCCGAAGTTGCAACAAATACCCGAGCTCCAATACTTGCGTCTCTTTGAAAGGAATCTACAAGATCATAAATTCCTTTCCTGGAAAGTTCCGGTCCAAAAACTGCCAGTTTTAACCCGCCTGTTACGACTGGCTCTGATGATTGTTTAGTCACTTCGAGAAGAAGGTCCTGGCGCAGCTTCCCACTTCCTGAGAATGTCCGGTTAATCACACTTTTATCAGGCTGGAATTCCTGGAATAATACAGTACCTCTATATTTGTCTTTTGAATCATCTGCTACATCATAGCCAACTCCTACTTCAATATTAATATCATCGAGTATTTCTTTGTCCACACAGCCGGTAAGCAGCAAAACAAGACAGAATAGTATAAGCTTCCTCATTTTTTCTTCCCCTTTTTCAGCTTCTTGGCGATCATCACAGCAGCGAAAAGCAAAGGAATGTAAATAAAGGTAAAAGCAAATCCCATTTTTCCTACATAGTCATTAAGTGTATTGATCTTTTCTCTTGTATCCAGAAAATATATAACGGACAGCACTGCAGCAACTACAAAAAACACTCCCACTTTCTGGCGGATATTAAAGACCCGTTTAATAAGCCTGGAGGCGATCCAGATGGAAATGCACACATTCGGAAGAATGATTAGGTTCCAGTTGGCAATCCCGATATATTCAAATCGTTCAACAAAGGGCATTTCAACAATTTTCCACATCGTTAAGCTGGCCCAAATTTGTTTAGCCAGCTGGTCTTCGGCAAAATAGGCAAAAGTAATAATCGCTAGAATTGTGTAAATAAGAGTGGTTGTTAATGCGCCCAGATGAGCCCACTTCTGTGATTTTTTTGGCTCTTTAATAAATGGATAGAAAAAAAGGATGATTTCAAACCCAATAAAAGTAAGGGACATATGATAAGAAGCTGTAAGAATCTCTTTAATGGAATGATCCCAGATGGGCAGCAGATTGTAAAAGTTGGAGAATTTAATCGCCCAGCCGAATGTGAGGAGGAGGTAAGCCGGCAGTACAAGCCCGAAGAAGGCTGTACCGACTACTGTTCTAAATCCTCCAAAAATAATATAAACACAAAGAATCATAAAGCCGAAGGAGAACCAGAAAGTGCTTAATTCAGGGAACATCCAAACCTGTATGACTTCAATAAATGTCCTTACTACTGTTAAGGAATACAGGATAAAATAGCCAATAAAAATGAAGCAGAGTGCCTTGCCGAAAAAGTTCCCTACGACGTATTTGTGAGCTGTTACAATATCGCCGCCAACGGTCTCGCCTATTTTATAAATCATCCAAATAATTACATGGATGCATCCGCCGGCAAATAATATGGAAATCCACGCATCGTATCCTGCATCCATTGCAATTATCCTTTGATATCCTAATACACCAATCCCTATTTGCATGGACATGACCAAGTAAAATACTAAAAAGGGAGAAATCTGCAATCTTTCTGGTATGGGCTGTTCCTTCATCTGGTTCACCTCCATTTAAGTTGGTACATTTGGCATTATTCGTCGATATCTTTTTTCTCTTCCGCCTTTTTCTTACTGAAGCGGATTGGATTTTTTGTCCGCAAAAATATCGGCCTTTTGGATTGCTTTTCAAATGGAAGCCTGATAAGGGCATCTTTCATATCCACAACACGAGGCGGATAGAGCGGCTCAAGGAATGGCCTGCCAAGTGAAGTCAGCCGTATTAAATGAGTCAGCAGTAAACAGAAGCAAAATACAATCCCGAGCAGGCCCCATAATTCTGCGAAAAACAGGAAGGGAAAGCGCAGCAGACGGATCGTATTGCCCATCCTGTATACAGGTGTTGTAAAGGAGGCGAGAGCGGCGAGAGCTACAATAATGAGCAGGACGTTACTCGTTAAGCCTGCTTCTACAGATGCAGTCCCAATTACGATTCCTCCCACGATACCGATTGTCTGGCCGACCTTGGTCGGAAGTCTGGCTCCTGCCTCACGCAGCAATTCAATGGTCAGCTCCAGAAACAATGCCTCCAGAATCGGAGGGAGTGGAATCTCCCGCCTTGATGTAATTAATGTACTAAGCAAATCCTTTGGAATAAGTTCATAATGATATGAAAGGGTTGCTACATAAATAGGTGTAACCAGTATGGAAAATGCAACTGCGAACAAACGGATGAGCCGGAAAAAAGAAGATAAAATCCAATTTAAAAAATAATCTTCAAAAGAACTGAAAAATTCAACAAGCGTGGTTGGTGTAATTAACACATGAGGTGAACCGTCAACCACAATGGCTATTTTTCCCTCTGCCAAAATTCCCGCGACCCTGTCAGGCCGCTCTGTATCAAGCAGCTGAGGGAAAGGGGAATTAGAGTTATCACTAATCAGCTGAACAATATAGGAACTGTCTGTAATGGCATCAAATTTCACATTTGTAAGTCTCTGTCTGACAGTGTTTACATTATCCTCATTTGTGATATCTTCCATATAAAGGATAGCGACTGAAGTTTTTGACAGGCTTCCCAGTGTGAATTCTTCAATAATCAGTTCTTTTACCGGCAGACGTTTCCGGATTAAATTTAAATTTTGGCCCATTGACTCGACAAAGGCTTCTTTAGGACCGATAACGGAAAATTCAACTTCAGGCTGGCTTAGCCCCCTGACGATTTCTTTTTGTGCAGCTATAAAGCCGAAATGTTTAAGTTCTGTCTCAATCGTCAGCATGACGTAGCCATTTAAAAGCTTTTGTTCGATTAGAGAAGGATCATCACAAATCTGAACATCGGCCACAGGGACAAGCTGTTTAATATCCTCTATTTCCCTGAATTCTTCTTCAAGCAGATTGGGGAGAACACCATCCTGAATAATATTTTCATCAATTAAAGTAGCCATGAAAGTAAGTCCAAAGCGCACATTTGTTTTTTGGTTATAATAAAAGATTTTTTTGAAGTCTTTGGATTTAATCAAGGATTTTTCCCATTCCTTATGCTGGATATCCTCTTTAATCCGCTTATTTTTCAACCATTTTCTCATAGGAAAATCACCATCATTTTTGGCATTACGCTTATTGTTGCCGGTTTTGGAAAACTTATGAATGGAAGGCAATAAAAAAAGAAAGTTTTGGTTGTATGGCAGTAATAGCGGGGAAAATGTAATATGGACAAATAAAAAAGGAACCTGATTGGTTCAGGTTCCTTTTAATATATTTGAGCTCCTATAAAAGAGGGGGTATTATGGGAGCGCAATCACGAGTTTAGCATTACTTCACTAGATATTTCTCTAAGTCATCCAATAGCAGGTTAGCAGCAATAACGCCGCCGGCAGTATTCCAGATGGTATCGCTGACTTCATGAACATTGCCTTCCTGTGCTACTTTAAGGTTTTTGAATAATGGATCTTCAATCCATTCTTTTGCAAGCTTGTTTGCTTCGCCATCACCAGTTTCATATGTGAAGTAGAATAATACATCTCCATCCATAGCAGGAATGCGTTCTTTTGTTGCATTTACCTCAGCGAAGTCATCTACATTCTGGCTTTCCGGGCGTGCAAGTCCAATTTGATCAAGAATGACGCCTGAGAAGGAGTCTTTATGGTAGATGCGGACATCGCCAGCCATAAAGCGGACAATGGAAACTTCCTGGTTTAAATTATCGCCAAGGCTTGTTTTAATTTCTTCGATACGGCTGTCATAATCTGCAATGACTTTTTGGCCTTCTTCTTCTTTATTAAGTGCTTTTGCATATAATTCAAAGTTTTCCTTCCAGTTTCCGCGCAATGTTTCAGCGAAAATAGTAGGGGCAATATCATTTAACTGGTCATAGATTTTTTCCTGGCGCATCTTGTTGCCAATGATAAGGTCCGGCTGCAGCGCTGCAATTGCTTCAACATTGACTTCGCTTTCGGTCCCCACAACCTGAACATCTTTCATATCATCAGCGATGTGTTCATACCATGGATCGCCAGTCCAGGACTGAACGGCACCAACTGGTGTAACACCCAAGGAAAGTAATGCTTCTGTACCTTCGTTTGTCAAAATAACAACTTTTTCAGGCGCTTTATCAAGCTTAGTTGTGCCCATTGCATGCTCAACTGTATAGCCTGTATTTTCTGTTTTGTTTCCTTCTTTTTCCTTATCAGCTGTCTCATCCTGTTCGCTGTTATTCCCGCAGGCAGCCAGGAACAAGATAGTGAAAACTGAAAGAATTGCAAGTAAAGACTTGAATTTCATTATGTACTCCTCCAATTTTGCGTTGTTAATGATAATCATTTTCATTTGACATTTTTATAGTACTGTGGACACTTAAAATTGTCAATAGGTAATTGAAAATCATTTTCATTTAATTTGATAAATGATCAGTGAAAATGATTTTCAAACTCATTGACAGCTATACTCCCGTACAATAGACTGAAAATATAAGTAAACTTTATTATTTGATGCAAGAAAGGTATTATCTATGGAGCTAAAAACAAATTTTGCAAGGTGGGCTGGGTTAATTGCAGCTATCCTGCTATTACTAGTATTAATGTCTTTCAGTATTGTATACGGATATACTGACACAACCTGGAAGATGGCAATTGATGCATTTACAAAATTCGATGGAACGAATGAGCACATAATCATTCAATCAGTCCGACTGCCTAGAGCCTTGATTGCGGCGTCGGTAGGGGCAAGCCTTGCGATAGCGGGCGTATTGCTCCAGACATTGACAAAGAATCCCCTTGCAGCTCCTGAGATTTTCGGAATAAACGCGGGTGCTGGATTTGCTGTCGTTATTACAGTAACGCTCTTTTCAATTAGTAACTTGCAGGTCTTTACATGGGTTTCATTTCTGGGAGCTGCTGTTTCATTTATTTTTGTATATATAATTGGCTCTATCGGCAGGGAAGGGCTGACACCCATGAAATTAACCCTTGCCGGTGCTGCGATGAGTGCCATGTTTGCTTCGATGACACAAGGCTTTCTCGTTATTAATGAGACTGCCCTGGAACAGGTGCTATTTTGGCTGGCAGGATCGGTATCGGGGAGGAAGCTGGAGACCCTCGCAGCTGTATTCCCATATTTATTAGCCGGCTGGATCTTCTCGATGATCATTGCGGGGAAATTGAACGTCTTATCAATGGGCGAGGATGTAGCGAAGGGGCTTGGCCTGAAAACAGGACTGCTGAAATTGGGTGCGGGGATTGTTATTGTGCTTCTCTCAGGAGGAGCGGTGGCTGTTGCTGGTCCTATTGGCTTTCTGGGCATCGTCATTCCCCATTTAACCCGTGCAGTTGTCGGCATTGATCATCGCTGGGTGATACCTTATGCTGGCCTTTTCGGGGGGATGCTCCTTCTTGTAGCGGACATAGCATCAAGGTATATCATCATGCCGCAGGAAGTTCCTGTTGGAGTCATGACAGCTGTAATTGGAACTCCTTTCTTTGTGTATATTGCCAGAAGGGGGTTCAATCAGTAATGAAAAAATATTATAACTTGCGTTTGTTTAGCGATAGAATTTCTTTTTTAGTAAACCGGAAAGCACTTATCACTTTTTTATTATTGGCAGCAGCTGCTGCCGGAGTTTTTGTCATCAGCACCGGCACGGGTGAAATGAAAATCAGCCCTCTGAAGGTAGTGCAGGTATTCTTTGGCGGGGGTTCGGATATGGATAGGCTGGTCATTCAGTCATTCAGACTTCCAAGAATTATCGTCGCCTTAATGGTAGGAATAGCGCTTGCTGCAGCGGGGGGCATCCTGCAGGGAATTATCAGAAATCCGCTTGCATCTCCTGACATAATCGGGATTACAGGAGGGGCATCTGTAGCAGTTGTGGCTTTTCTTGCTTTTTTTAGTGATAAAAATAATGCCTTAACTGTAAGTATTAATTGGATGCCTCTTGCAGCTTTTGCTGGTGCTGCTATTTTGGCCTTCCTTGTTTATTTTCTTGCCTATAAGGATGGTGTGTCGCCAGTACGGCTTGTTTTAATTGGGATCGGACTTGCAAGCCTAATGAAGGCATTGACCACCTTGATGATGGTCTTTGGGCCGATTTACCAGGCAAGCCAGGCGAATATTTGGATCACCGGGACTGTTTACGGTTCAAATTGGGATAATGTCGCAATTTTGGTCCCGTGGACAATCGTGTTTCTGGTATTGGCGTTTGTTTTAGCACGAAATGTCAATATCCAGGAACTTGGAGATGATATTGCAAAGGGTGTAGGGAGCACAGTACAGAAATACCGGTTTCTTTTGCTGATGGTCAGCACAGCATTAATTGGCGGGGCTGTTGCATTTGGCGGCGGGATAGGCTTTGTTGGATTAATGGCTCCTCATATGGCCCGGAGGCTGGTTGGCTCTGCTTTTGGCGCTTTGCTTCCGGCTTCCGCACTGATTGGAGGAATCCTTGTGATGGCAGCCGACCTGATAGGCAGGACTTTGTTCTCTCCGCTTGAAATCCCGGCGGGTGTTTTTACAGCCAGCATTGGCGCACCTTACTTTATTTACCTGCTTTTCAAGACAAGAAACGCATAAGCTGGAAAAGCTTGAAACTCGTATTGTATTAGTAACTGGATAGCCTATAGATATAGATAATAACGAAAAGGAGAGGGGCAGAAATGACAGCAGGGCAAGCGATCGCAACAAAAGACTTAACCTTATCATATGGGGACACCATTATTATTAATGAATTGGACCTGGAAATTCCTAAGGGAGAAATCACAGTATTTATCGGTGGAAATGGCTGCGGAAAATCGACATTGCTAAGGTCCATTGCCCGGCTGCTAAAGCCTAAATCAGGTGCCGTTTTATTGGAAGGTGAGGCTATAGCAAGACTATCGACCAAAGATGTTGCCAGAAAGATGGCGATTCTGCCCCAATCCCCTTCTGCGCCAGAAGGACTCACTGTGCTGCAGCTTGTCAAACAGGGGCGGTACCCTTATCAAACATGGCTGAAGCAATGGTCAACTGAAGATGAATTAAAGGTCAGAAATGCCTTAAAGGCCACAGGCATGGAAGAATTAAAAGACCGGACTGTCGATTCATTATCCGGGGGACAGCGCCAGCGCGCCTGGATAGCCATGACATTGGCTCAGGATACTGATACGATTCTGCTTGATGAGCCTACTACCTATTTAGATATGACCCACCAAATTGAAATACTGGACTTATTATTTGAATTAAATGAAAAAGAAAAGCGTACCATCGTCATGGTGCTGCATGATCTGAATTTGGCCTGCCGCTATGCCCATAATATTGTTGCCATAAAGAATCAGAAGGTTTTCGCTCAGGGCAAGCCCGAACATGTCATAAATTGCGGATTAGTCAAAACCGTATTCGGCATGGAGTGCGAGGTTACGATAGATCCATTATTCGGCACACCGCTCTGCATCCCTTATGGGAAAGGCAGATGTATTTTAAAAGGGCAAGGATTCCAGGGATGATTAAATTAACAGGAGAACAGGCAGAAGCTCTCAGGCAGTTCAGACTTGCCCAGGATTCAGGAGAACGGTCTCCTTTAACCATTGAAGTGAAAAAGCTGCTGGATACCGGTCAGACAGGTTCATACCTGGATAAAGTGAAAAATCATATAGGAGCAGCTGATAAAAAAACGGCTGCTTCTATATTAATTAAAAGATATGCCTTTCTGCCTGTAATTTACTTGTATAGCATGACGTCCTGGAATATCAAATTGGATATCAGGCATGAAAATGTAACATTTGTCAGTCAGGAACAAGATGGACTATGGCTTCCCGGCTTTAGTTTTATTCACCTTCAAGGCAAAGGTATTGAGACGGAAAGGGAAAATTGGAGAGAGGATGCTGTAGGAACTCTTTTTAATGGCCATATCTTTCCGGTATTGAATAGAATAGCAAACGAAGCAAATGTTTCTAAATTTATTCTTTGGGAGAATATAGCGATTTATCTGTTCTGGCTTTATGAAAAGATTTTACCTTCGGAAACACATTCGGAACAGGCTGCTGAAGATTTTAAGTTTATCCTTGAAGAGGCTTCTGGCAATTTGTTCGGCTGCGGAAATACTAATCCCTTAAAGAAATTTGACAGTAATAAAATACTGATAGAAAGTACCGGCAAAACAGTGAGGCCAAGAAAAACATGCTGCTTTTCCTATTTGACCAGCAGCGGCAAACGATGCGGAACATGTCCACAGGCTTGCAGGATAAAGGAGGATCGCAATGAATGAGAAGTTGAAGGAACAGCTGGATGGCCTGCTTGAAAAATATACCGAACTTCTAATCGGAGAGACCTCCCCGGAGTTAAAAGAAAAGGTTGAAGCTTGGGCTCTGTACTCTTTTATAGCGAAATCCATGCCGCCTCTAGCCAAACATTGGAATGATACATACCCTGATGCAAAAGAGGAAATGAAGGCTCTGATCGCCGAAATTAAAACAATGAATGAAGAGATTAGAAACAAAAAATAGGTAATAATTTTAGGATCTGGAAAAACCGCTGCAGATAAAAAATCAGCGGTTTTTTTTGAGGAATGTTTTGCACTTGTTAAATGCAGCTTTCTTATTGCATCTGACCATTGCCATATGGCAATTGATTTGTATAGCCCTGAAATTGCTGATAAGATTGCTGAAGCTTCTGCTGGTCAGCCGCTTCAACTTTATACCAGCCTTTTTTGAACATTAGATTATAAAATTCTCTCTGCTGGTTTTGTGTTTCGTTAAAAGCCGCAAGAATATCCTGATACAGGTTCTGATGGCTTGCCTCATTTAGGGCAACAGAGTAGGCATCAGTCATATATTTTTCTGTAGATAAAATATCATTCGTAAAATCCCGTTCATTCATTTGCGGTGTTTTATTCACCTGTGTCTCAGGATTTTGAATCGTATTTGGATTCTGGTTCTGGTTCATTTTCAAGGCTCCTTCCTATTGCATTCCCATAAAGCTTTGCTGATTTTGCTGGTTTAAATGAACAAGCAGCTG
This sequence comes from Cytobacillus sp., assembly GCF_964223445.1. Lineage (NCBI taxonomy): Bacteria > Bacillati > Bacillota > Bacilli > Caryophanales > Bacillaceae > Cytobacillus > Cytobacillus sp. Next base: position 8,796 of record NZ_CAXQGS010000016.1, on the reverse strand, counting down.
TTCGTAGTGTCGCTGATGCATTTGGCCGCATTGCTCGAAGTGTGTTTTTAGCTCCTGGTCCTGGCATTGCTGAGCGTAAAAATGCGCTTTTTTACAGGCGAGAAGGTTCCAGGAAAGCATATCTGTTAGGTAAAGGGCATCCTTAGTGGAAATAACAGCAGGAGGCTGCTGCATAATGCCCTGCTGGTTCTGCATATTCATATTTGGCTGTTGCATTAATTGTCCCTCCAATTCTTTTAGCGCTATAATAACTGCATTTCTTTTCGAGGATATCTTTCCTCTTAAAAACGTTTACTATTCTGCAGAAAATGAATCACCTGTATACATAATGGAAACTATAAAAGGCTGACGGCAGCCAGCCTTTAAACAGCAGGTTATCGCTTATATTGATTATTTTGGCTATTCCTTTTTTTAGGCCCTTGCCTTTCAACGGTAGGACCCGCATCTCCCTGGACACTTGCAGCGCTGACACCTGCTTTAGAAGGATCTTTTTTCATTTTTCCCATTTCTTTCACCTCCGTAACGAACAAAAAATGTTTCCCTTTTAGAGTGTCCAAAACACTTATTTACATTTCGCATAAAATATATAAATAACAGCTGAGGCGTTAAAAGAATTCAAAACATTTTTAAATTTCCACTTAAAATCATTGCGTAAATTTTGCAAATATTTTATAGTTATACTAACAGAACTCATTCAGAAGAGAAGCATATTTTTTTTGAGATTAAAATGAATGAGTATTCATTCAAAAAAGTTAAAGGGGGAAATAAAGTTGATCCAACAAATAAACAAGGCGGCAGTTTTAGGCTCCGGAGTCATGGGTTCAGGAATCGCAGCCCATCTGGCCAATATCGGAATCCCGACATTATTACTGGATATCGCTCCTCGCGAACTAACGGATGCTGAAAAGGCAAAGGGGCTTACTCTTGAAGATAAAGCAGTCCGCAATCGAATCAGTGAAGGAAACCGCCAAAAATTATTAAAGCAAAAACCGGCTCCATTAACTTCCAAAAAGAACATTGCGTTGATTGAGGCGGGAAACTTTGAAGATGACATGGAGCGTCTAAAGGATGTCGATTGGATTATTGAAGTTGTTGTTGAGAATCTCGCCATAAAGAAGCAGGTTTTTGAAAAAGTGGACCAATTCCGCAAGCCTGGTAGCATCGTCAGCTCCAATACGTCTGGAATATCTGTAGAAGCAATGTCAGAAGGGCGCTAGGAAGATTTCCAAAAAAACTTTCTTGGAACACATTTCTTTAATCCTCCTCGCTACTTAAAGCTTCTTGAGGTCATCCCTACTAAAAAGACTTCTTCTGAAGTGCTGTCATTTATGAAGCAATTTGGAGAAGATGTACTGGGAAAAGGAGTAGTTGAAGCAAAAGATACACCAAACTTTATCGCCAATCGAATCGGAACTTATGGCCTGCTGGTTACAGTGCAGGAGATGCTAAAGGGCGGGTACAGTATCGGTGAAGTAGATTCCATAACCGGACCGCTGATTGGCCGGCCAAAAAGTGCTACATTCAGAACACTTGATGTTGTAGGGCTTGATACATTTATACACGTGGCAAACAATGTTTATGACCAGGTGGACGGGAAAGAAAAGGATGTATTTGAAGTTCCGGGCTTTATGAAAGTGATGCAGGAAAAAGGCTGGCTTGGAAGCAAGTCAGGGCAAGGATTTTTCTTGAAAAAGGGCAAAGAGATTCTTGAGCTGAATCCTGAATCTCTGGAATACGGTCCGCGCAAAAAGCTTAAGACAGCTTCCACGGAATTGAGCAAGCAGGAAAAAGGCACTTCTGGAAAATTGAAAGCGCTTGTCTATTCAGATGACCGTGCAGGCCAATTATTGTGGAATATCCTGAGTCCGGCTCTTCTTTACTCGGCGCAATTACTCGGCGAAATAGCTGATGAAGTAACAGCAATAGACAAAGCGATGAAATGGGGCTTTGGCTGGGAAATGGGGCCATTTGAAACCTGGGATGCCATTGGTGTAGGGAAATCTGTTCAGAAGATGGAAGATGCAGGTGAGGAAGTGCCGGCATGGGTAAAGAATATGCTGGAAAAAGGATTTGATTCTTTCTATAAAGAAGAGGAAGGCAAGCGATATTTCTATCACAATGGCGAGTACAGATTGATTGAGGAAAACCCTAAAGCAATCAATTTGAAACAGTTAAAGAAGCAAAAAGGTGTAATTAAAAAGAATACCGGTGCAAGCATGATTGATCTAGGCGATGGTGTTGCACTGCTTGAATTCCATTCGCAAAGCAATGCCATTGGACTGGATATTATCCAAATGATCAACTTTGCAGTGGATGAAGTGGAGAAGAACTACAAAGGGCTTGTTATCGGGAATCAGGGCAAAAATTTCTGTGTAGGCGCGAACCTCGGAATGATCCTCATGGAAGCGCAGGATGACAATATATATGAACTGGATATGGTAGTCCGCCAGTTCCAGAATGCCATGATGAAAATTAAGTACAGTGCGAAACCGGTTGTTGCGGCTCCATTTGGCATGACGCTTGGAGGCGGGGCTGAGGTTTGTCTGCCGGCAGCACATATTCAGGCATCAAGTGAAACATATATGGGACTAGTTGAAGTGGGGGTAGGCCTGATTCCGGGAGGCAGCGGTAATAAGGAGCTATACCTCAAACATCTTGAAAGTATGCCAAATGGTGTTGATTTTGACCTTCAAAAGGTTGCCAATAAAGTTTTTGAATCAATTGCAATGGCAAAGGTTTCTACATCAGGAGAAGAAGCAAGGGATAATAACTTCCTGAACCTTGCTGATGGAATCAGTGTGAATGGAGACCATCTTCTCTATGATGCAAAGCAGGCTGTACTGGCTCTTCATGACAAAGGCTATAAGCCTCCAGTCCGCAAAAAAGTGCCGGTTGTCGGAGAAACAGGATATGCAACACTTCTGCTTGGAGCTCAGGCAATGCTTTATTCCGGCTATATCTCAGAGCACGATCTTAAAATCGCTAAAAAGCTGGCTTATGTAATTGCAGGCGGAAAAGTCCAATATGGAACAGAAGTAGATGAGCAATATCTGCTTGATCTGGAGCGGGAAGCATTCCTTAGTCTTGTGGCTGAACCGAAATCTCAGCAGCGTATGCAGCACATGCTTTTAAAAGGAAAGCCATTGCGCAACTAAATGATAGATTAGGACATTAAGAGAAAGAGAGGGAACATAATGAGAGAAGCGGTAATAGTTGCAGGTGCCAGGACACCGGTCGGAAAAGCCAAAAAAGGTACGCTTGCAAACGTCAGGCCGGATGACTTAGGTGCACTTGCAGTAAAGGAAACCCTTAAGCGCGCAGGAAATTATGAAGGAAATATCGATGATCTAATTATCGGCTGTTCAATGCCTGAAGCAGAACAGGGTCTGAACATGGCAAGGAATATCGGAGCTCTTGCCGGACTTTCACATGAAGTGCCGGGGATAACAATCAATCGCTATTGTTCTTCAGGCCTGCAGGCAATTGCCTATGCAGCTGAAAAAATCATGATTGGCCATGCAGATACAATCATTGCGGGCGGAGCGGAATCTATGAGCCTTGTGCCAATGATGGGGCATGTAGTCCGCCCGAATGCCAAACTGGCCGAAACAGCTCCCCAATACTATATGGGTATGGGACATACAGCTGAAGAAGTTGCAAAGAAGTATGGCATTACACGAGAAGACCAGGATGCATTTGCGGTCAGAAGTCATCAGAGGGCTGCGCAGGCAATCCGGGAAGGCAAATTTGAAGATGAAATTGTGCCAGTAGACGTAACGTTTAAATCCATTGGGAAAGACAATAAGCTTACAGAAAAAACAATCCAGTTCAGCAAGGATGAAGGCGTCCGTGCGGATTCTACAGTTGAAACACTTGGAAAACTGCGTCCGGCATTCTCGGTAACCGGCAGTGTCACAGCTGGAAATTCCTCGCAGACAAGTGATGGAGCTGCAGCTGTGATGGTAATGGACCGGGAAAAGGCGGAGTCTTCTGGGCTGAAGCCAATGGCTAAATTCAGAAGCTTTGCAGTAGGCGGTGTTCCTCCTGAAATCATGGGTGTCGGTCCAGTTGTTGCCATTCCTAAAGCGTTAAAGCTTGCAGGGCTGGAGCTTTCCGATATCGGTTTGTTTGAATTGAATGAAGCTTTTGCGTCCCAATCCATTCAAATTATCCGTGAGCTGGGCTTAGATGAAGAGAAAGTAAATGTTAATGGAGGGGCGATTGCACTTGGACACCCGCTGGGCTGCTCCGGTGCCAAGCTCACTCTATCTCTAATCCATGAAATGAAGCGCCGCAATCAGCAATTCGGGGTTGTAACAATGTGCATCGGAGGCGGAATGGGCGCCGCTGGAGTATTTGAGCTTTTATAATATGAACCAATAATCCGGAGGAGAAGCCAGCAGCTTTTTCCCGCAAAATAGAATGGAGGAAATAGATAATGTCAAACCAAACTGAAAATCTTATTAAAGGCGGAAGCTTTTTAATCGAAGATGTTTCCTATGACCGGGTTTTTACGCCTGAGGACTATACAGATGAGCAGATTATGATTGCTAAGACAACTGAAGATTATGTTGTAAATGAAGTTGTCCCGCAAATTGAGCATCTTGAAAACCACGAATTTGACCGGTCGGTAAAGTTATTGAAGCAAGCTGGAGACCTTGGACTATTAGGCGCAGATGTTCCTGAGGAATACGGCGGACTTGCTTTAGATAAAGTAAGCTCTGCACTTATTGCCGAGAAAATGGCGCGTGCAGGCGGCTTTTCCATATCGCATGGTGCACATGTTGGAATCGGCTCCCTTCCGATTGTTCTTTTCGGAAATGAAGAGCAAAAACAAAAATACCTTCCTGCACTGGCTACTGGTGAAAAGCTTGCTGCTTATGCATTGACGGAGCCAAGCTCAGGTTCTGATGCTCTTGGAGCAAAAACGAATGCCAAGCTGAATGCTGAGGGTACTCACTATGTATTAAACGGAGAAAAGCAATGGATAACGAATGCAGGCTTCGCAGATGTATTCGTAGTATACGCAAAAATTGACGGCGAACACTTCTCTGCATTCATCGTTGAAAGAGAGTTCCCAGGTGTATCTGTAGGGGCAGAAGAAAAGAAAATGGGAATTAAGAGCTCTTCTACCCGTACGTTAATTCTTGAAGATGCCCAGGTGCCAAGAGAAAATCTTCTTGGTGAATTTGGCAAGGGACATGTGATTGCTTTTAATATCTTAAATATTGGCCGCTATAAGTTAGGTGTAGGAGCAGTTGGCGGTGCGAAGCGCGCATTCGAACTTGCCGTTCAATATGCCAATCAGCGCCAGCAGTTTAAGACACCAATCGCGCAGTTTAATTTGACAAAAGAAAAGCTGGGAACGATGGCTTCTAAGATTTATGCCGCTGAAAGTGCAGTATATCGGACTGTAGGCTTATTCGAGGACCGTATGAGCAAGCTTTCGGACGAAGAAGTGAAAGATGGAAAAGAAGTGGCGAAGTCAATCGCTGAATATGCTATTGAGTGCTCTATGAATAAATTCTTTAATACGGAAGTCCTCGACTACGTAGTGGATGAAGGTGTTCAGATCCATGGAGGCTATGGATTCATGGCTGAATATGAGATTGAAAGAGCTTACCGTGATTCACGCATTAACCGTATTTTCGAAGGAACAAACGAAATCAATCGTCTGCTGGTGCCTGGCACGTACCTCCGCAAAGCACTAAAAGGAGAGCTTCCATTATTTCAGAAAGCCCAGGCGCTGCAGGAAGAGCTCATGATGATGATGCCTGAAGAGCCAGGTGACGAGCCGCTTGCACAGGAAAAATATCTGGTGAAAAACGCGAAGAAAATCGGCTTGCTTGCAGCTGGTTTAGCAGCACAGAAGTACGGAAAAGCTCTTGAAAAAGAACAGGAAGTACTTGTAAACATTGCGGATATTATTTCAAATGCTTATGCAATGGAGTCTGTAGTACTCCGCACTGAAAAGGCTATTGAAAAGGCAGGACTTGAAAAGAGCAAGCAAAAACTTCTGTACACCCAAATCTTCTGCCAGGAAGCATTTAACAAAATCGAGCAGGATGCAAAAGAAACACTTGTAGCAGTAGAAAATGGCGATGCCCTGCGCATGATGATGTCTGCACTTCGCAAATTCACCCGCCACACCCCAATCAACGTCATTGCAAAGAAGCGTGAAGCATCAGAAAAACTGATCGACGCGGAACGTTTCACAGTTTAATCGATTTAGGCTCCCTTTATCAAGAAGGGAGCTTTACTTTTTTCAAAGCTGTTTTCGTATATTCTTTTGCTGCAAACTAAGTTTAAAATATCTGAGTTGATTGGAGCGGAGGGCGCTTGATCCTCGAAAATGCTGCCGCATTTCCTTCGTGCGGTGTAAGTTCGAGGAGGCTTAATCAATGTCCTGCGGGAAGTGAGGGAAGTGAGAGACCCCGAAGGCGAAGACGAGGAGGCTCTCATCTCTCCCCTCGGAAAGCAAGTGCCTGGAGCGGAAATCAACGGGCAACATTAGCGAACAACAATTATTATTAAAACAGTTTTTGGAAAAATAGCCCTTAAAAGATTTTTTTTTTTGCCAGAAGGATTATATAGAAATTTGTCGAATATTAAATTGGTGATCAATGTTATGCTTTGTCATCCATTTATGTTACTATTCAATTAAAAGGCAGCAATTTTGGATAAGCCTGAATTTGCTAAAATGGGTGGTGAAAAAATGGCGTTGACTTTTTATTGGTATCCTAAGTGCGGGACATGCCGAAAGGCCAAGAAATGGCTTGATGAACATAATCTTTCCTATGAAGAAATACATATAACAAACAATCCGCCTTCTCGAAGTGAACTTGAAACGCTTTATAAAAAGAGCGGATTAGAACTAAAAAAGTTCTTTAATACGAGTGGCCAAAAATACAGGGAACTCGGCATGAAGGACAAGATGAAGACCTCTTCGGAAGAAGAACTGCTCGATATTCTGGCAACAGACGGCATGCTGATCAAGCGTCCGCTGCTGACAGATGGAGAGAAAGTAACAGTGGGCTTCAAAGAAGAGGAATATGAAAAGAAATGGCTTTCCTAATAGCTGGAAGCCATCATTAACCATGAGATCGATTTACTGATCATAAATTGAACTATTAATATGGAGGGATACATAATGAGCACACCAAAAGAATTACGTTATTCAGAAGAGCATGAGTGGGTAAAAACAGAAGATGGGAAAGTACGCATTGGGATTACGCATTTCGCGCAATCGGAACTTGGTGACATCGTATTCGTTGAGCTTCCTGAAGTTGGCGATGAACTAAGTGCAAACGAGCCATTCGGAAGCGTAGAATCTGTAAAAACAGTTTCTGAACTTTATGCGCCTTTAAGCGGTAAAGTGGTTGAAGTAAATGAAGACCTTAACGACAACCCTGAATTCGTGAACGAATCCCCATATGAAAAAGCATGGATGGTTGTGGTGGAGCCTTCAGATTTAAGCGAAGTAGAAAGCTTGATGACTGCTGAGCAATATGAAGAAATGACAAACGAAGACTAATGAGTGAAAGCCGGTTCTTTAAGAACCGGCTTTTACGCTGTTACTGAGGGGCTGATCAAGGGTTCTCCTATTAGAATTTGTATCTATGTACTTGGAGACATGTCTAGCTCCAGCGCCTATCCCCTCGAGGTCACAAGCTTGTCTAGTTGCGGCTCCTAGGGACTCGGGATCATAAGCCGTTTCCTTTCAGAAGGAAAAACGCCTTCTTACAGGAACCGTCTTATGCCTGTCGTCCCTGGGCAGTCGCCTCCACATTTCTGGCAATCCTCCCAAAAAGGCAAAGGACGCCTTTCCGTGAGGCTCGTCTTGTGCTTGTCGGGGGTGGACAAGGCGCTTGCGCTTTTCTTACTGGCTTTAATTGCTATTTTTCTTTTACAGAGAAAGGGCAAACTATAGATACCTAAATGCATGAAAGGATTGGTTACCCATGACATTGAATCAGCAGAAAATCGATATTACAGACCGGGTTGTCGGCAAGCTTCAAAATAATGGGATAGATCTTTATCTTGAAAACGAAAAAATTGGCCAAATCAGCCTTCCTGAAGGATCTTCCTTTAACTTGTCCCATCATTATGAAACCGACCACCAAAAAATATATCAGAATGTCTCCGTTCCAGATAAAGCGCAAGAGCGCTACACAGACTGTGACGAAGGCGGCTGGTGCTGACTATTGTAAACAGCGGAATGGATTCCGCTGTTTATTTAATAGGCTAAAGCAATATTACCGGGCATACAATGAAATAGGCCTTTTAAGATTACTGCAATGATTATTTTTCTTCAAAAACGTTTCCTTTACTAAACTGTAGAATTAATATATAAAATCAGTGCAGTGCTACCTCCAATATGGGCAGGAGATTCACACCATTACCGAGAATAATGAATATATTGAGATAAAAACCAATGCATGACTGGTTTTTGAATTTTGGCTGTTTTTGTAAACTTTGCTTACGACAACTAAGTTTGACAACTGAGTTGATTGGAGCGGAGGGCACTTGATCCTCGAAAATGCTTCCGCATTTTCTTCGTGCGGTGCTGATTCAAGGAAGCTATTTTTCAATGTCCTGCGGGAGGAGAGGGAAGTGAGAGACCCCGCAGGCGAATCCGAGGACGCGCCCAGGCCGAAGCCGAGGAACTTCGCCCGAGGAAACCCGTGGAGCGTGACTGGTGATGCATCACGTCGTCCACCCCGAATTCACTCGACGATCCCGCCAACGCATGCCGCGTCTGGTCGTGATGCTGATCGCCTGCCTCGGATCGCTGAC
>NZ_CAXQGS010000015.1:0-4364 GCF_964223445.1 Cytobacillus sp. | reverse complement strand
TAAGCTTCTCAGCGCCGATGGTAGTTGGGGGCTGTCCCCCTGTGAGAGTAGGACGCTGCCGGGCATATGAAAGAGCACCTGATGGGTGCTCTTTTTTGTGTGCTTGGATGAGTTACGGTACCCAATAGCTTATTTGGACTCTTCTTTTTAATGGGAAAATAGATATATGCGTCACACCTGTGAACAAATGCCACTTTTTCATGTTATGCTTCACTTTGGCACATATATGCGTCACTTTCACACGTATATAAGCCTAAATCGAATTATTTGTGCCACTCCTTATTTCACCGTCTGTTTTAAGTGTTATAAGCTGTTCTCTACAAAAATAAATTGTGCCAAATGTGAGATAAACTTCAAAATATACTAGATAAAAAATAAAACCTGTTAGATAAGCTCCTAGACATGCTAGATAAACCCTAATAAGGTTTAGATAAATCCCCGAATTTGCCAGATTAACCAAATTAACTGCAACGCATACCATCATGCAAGCTCATATAGATATTTCAGCACATAATTATCTGTTTTTCTCCACCTGGTCCGAATGAATGGAATATGTATTAAAATAAAAGTTTATAAGCCTGCATTCCAAAATAAATCCCAAAGCCAATCAGTGATAAGCCAGATAATATGGAAATTAGAGCGAGAATCTTCCCGGTTAAAAATCTTCTGAAGCTGCTGGCAACAGCTGCCATCGTTATGTCCCAGACAAGAAGCCCTGTAAAAATTGCGCCGCTGTATAAAACAACATGTGCCTTGTCATACTCGGCTGCTGTTTTGGCCAGAATGGAACCATAGATGCCAAGCCAAAAAAGTATAGTTAAAGGATTTGACAATGACATGAGAAAGCCTGACATAAAAGATTTAACTTTAGATTCATTTTTGGTTCTATAGCTTGAAACTACTTTTCCCGCACTTATTAGGGTTTCAACACCTGTATAAACAAGGACGAAAAATCCAAAGCACCATAAGAAGGCTTTCATGAATGGAATCTCAAGAAAGTGTACAACGCCCAAATAAACGGCCGCCATATATATGGCATCTGCTGTCATAGCACCCAGCCCTACCAGCCAGGCATGGAAAAAGCCATTTTTTATTCCTTTATCCAACTGTGCAGCATTAATTGGACCGATTGGCGCTGCAAGCGACAGACCCAAGAAAACATAGCCTAGAAATATGCTCATAAATGTACAGCTCCTAACTGCCAAACCTGTTTGTACAAAGTCTATTCAGTGGATTGGAAGTATAGGACAACTTTTAATCCAGTGCAAGTTATGAACAGCCAATCAGCTGGCATAATCCATAAACCTTAAACCTCAAAAGTATTACATGGTTCACTTTTAAATAAAGTAAGCATAAATTTCTCATCCATGCAAAAAATAAAATGAAAAAAGCAGAGGAGAGTGTTTCTTATGGATGCAAAAAGAGTTAAGCAAATTCTTTCATCATCGGCAGATATCGAAGTAAAATATAATGGTGCTTCCGTGTGGATCGACAAGCTGAATGAGGACGGAAGGACAGCAACGGTACATTTGCGCGGTCCACTTGAAGAAAGATCCGAGGTAGAAATTGGAGAACTGACAGAATTGTAAATATGATCCTAAGCCGCCATTTTTGGCGGCTTTTACTCTATATTTCCTGATTGGATTCAATTTCTGTTCGTTCATTTAAATACTGATTCTCAGCAGAAGCAAAGTTTACTGACTGCAGGCTGATATCTTTATCGATCCCATATAGATCTTTGCCTGTGTCTTCCAGGTTTTCATGCTTTCTTTCCACATCAGCTGCCTCCTTTAATAAAGTGTTTCCGTTAGTATAAACAGAGATTTTCAATATCATGAAAGGGAAATTATACATAAAAATCCGTAATTTAATTCATCTTGAGTTCAGGGCTTTACATAGGGTACCGGGGTATAATATAATGGATATTAAGGAGGCTGATTAAATGGCGTTTGAATTGGAAGATGAGAATTTATCGTCTGAAAGCTGCTGTTCGATTGAATCGGAGCGAAAAAGTCATCATTCAGAAAAAGTTAAAAAGAATTTGACAACCCGCTTAAATCGGATTGAAGGTCAAATACGCGGAATAAAAGGACTTATTGATAGAGACGTGTATTGTGACGATATAATAACACAAATTTCTGCAACTCAGTCTGCTTTGAATAGCGTAGCAAAGCTTTTACTTGAAGGCCATTTGAAAAGCTGTGTGGTAGAAAGAATTCACGAAGGCGATGATGAGGTACTTGATGAATTTTTAGTAACTATTCAAAAGCTAATGAAAAAATAATAGGAGGTTTAATTATTATGGAAAGCGTTACTTTGAAAGTTAGCGGAATGTCATGCGGACATTGTGTAAAAGCGGTAGAAGGCAGTGTCGGCAAATTAAATGGTGTAGATAAAGTAGCAGTTGACCTTGATAATGGCCAGGTGCAGGTTCAATTTGACTCATCAGCAGTTACACTTGAACAAATCAAAGAAACAATTGACGATCAAGGATATGATGTAGAGTAATTATCGGGAAAGAACGTGTGAATAAAATGCACGTTCTCTTTTTTTAGTAAACGAGGAATTGAAAAATAAGTAAATTGTTTGGATTTATTTGATTGACATATAGGGTAGAGGGGTATAGTATATTAAGTATAAGAAACATTGTTTAATAAAGGAGTGGGAGCTATGGGTGATGTTGCCCTAAAGGAGGTTTACCTTCCAATATCAGGGATGACATGTGCAGCCTGTTCGTCTCGAATTGAGAAAGGGTTAAATAAGCTGGACGGCGTTCAGGAAGCGACTGTCAATCTTGCATTGGAAAAAGCAGTAATTAAATATAATCCTGAAGTCATTTCTGTTGTAGCTTTTGAGAAAAAAATTGAGGATCTAGGTTATACGGTAGTATCGGAGAGAGCTGAGTTCGAATTGCTGGGCATGACTTGCGCAGCTTGCTCTGGCAGGATTGAAAAGGGACTCAATAAGCTTCCAGGCGTCAAACAAGCTGTAGTCAATCTGGCACTTGAAACTGGTACTGTAGAATATAACCCTGAAGAAATCTCCATCCAGGACATGATAAAGAAAGTGGAGAATTTAGGGTATCAGGCAAAAATAAAAATGGATAGAGACGAAGATATCGAAGGATATCGGGAAAAGGAAATTGAAAAACAAAAAGGCAAGTTCATTTTCTCGTTGATTCTTTCTATACCTTTATTCTGGTCCATGGTTGGACATTTCGAGTTTACATCAATTGTTTATGTTCCAGATATGTTTATGAATCCTTGGGTGCAGCTGGCGCTTGCAGCTCCCGTTCAATTTTTCATAGGAAAGCAATTTTATGCCGGGGCATATAAGGCATTAAAAAATAAGAGCGCCAATATGGATGTGCTGGTTGCACTCGGTACTTCTGCTGCATTTTTCTATAGCTTGTACCAATCAATTTTATCAATTGGCACCAATGCACAAATGGTGGAACTCTATTACGAAACAAGTGCGATCCTTATAACATTAATAATCTTAGGCAAGCTGTTTGAAGCACGGGCTAAGGGACGTTCTTCTGAAGCGATTAAAAAGCTAATGGGTCTGCAGGCAAAAACAGCAACTGTCTTAAGAGAAGGGGAAGAAATTGAAATTCCTCTTGAAGAAGTTATTGCTGGGGACATCATATATGTAAAGCCAGGCGAAAAAATTCCAGTTGATGGTGAAATTATCGAAGGCCAGTCTGCTTTGGATGAATCCATGCTGACAGGGGAAAGTGTACCTGTTGATAAAGCAGCAGGCGACACAGTTATTGGATCGACCCTTAACAAAAATGGCTTTCTGAAAATTAAAGCCACAAAAGTTGGCAAAGATACAGCATTGTCACAGATTATAAAAGTGGTTGAAGAAGCGCAAGGTTCAAAAGCCCCCATACAGCGAATGGCAGACAGAATCTCCGGGATATTTGTTCCAATTGTTGTAACCATAGCTGCGGTTACATTCCTGGTGTGGTATATATGGGTAAGTCCTGGGGATTTTGCAGAAGCACTCGAAAAATTGATTGCCGTCCTGGTAATTGCCTGTCCATGTGCACTAGGTCTGGCGACGCCAACCTCTATAATGGCCGGCTCCGGCAGGGCTGCGGAATTTGGGGTTCTTTTTAAAGGCGGAGAGCACTTGGAACTCACACATGAAATCACTACAGTTGTTCTTGATAAAACTGGAACAGTTACACATGGCAAACCAGTTTTAACAGATGTGATTACGGAAGGCAACGTTGAAGAAACGACACTTCTCCGGCTGGTGGGTTCAGCAGAGAAACAGTCTGAGCATCCATTAGCTGAAGCGATCGTAAAGGGAATAAAGGATAAAGGGATCACGCTATTTAATCCAGTTGAATTTGA
>NZ_CAXQGS010000014.1:0-20874 GCF_964223445.1 Cytobacillus sp. | reverse complement strand
AGTCTGGGCCGTGTCTCAGTCCCAGTGTGGCCGATCACCCTCTCAGGTCGGCTACGCATCGTCGCCTTGGTGAGCCGTTACCTCACCAACTAGCTAATGCGCCGCGGGCCCATCTGTAAGTGATAGCCGAAACCATCTTTCAGCTTTCCCTCATGTGAGGGAAAGAATCATCCGGTATTAGCCCCGGTTTCCCGGAGTTATCCCAGTCTTACAGGCAGGTTGCCCACGTGTTACTCACCCGTCCGCCGCTGACTTCAGGGAGCAAGCTCCCATCTGTCCGCTCGACTTGCATGTATTAGGCACGCCGCCAGCGTTCGTCCTGAGCCAGGATCAAACTCTCCATATAAGAGTTGATTAAGCTCATAAGTTGTCTTTTCAAAAAAGACTAAAGATTTAACGTTGACGTTTATGTTCGTTCAGTTTTCAAAGATCAATTTCTCTTTGTTATATTTTACCTGATCGCTCAGAAGCGACTTTATAAATATAACACGTGCTGATTTTAGTTGTCAACACTTTTTTTATAAGTTATCCGTCGTCTGTGAAAATGTTTTTCGTTCATATCGCAGCGACGGATATAAATATAACAAGGATTTAAATAAAGGTCAATAACTTTTAAAGTTTTTTTACGATAATTTTTTTTTGAGTTTGTAATACCTGTGATAAATCCCTTGACCTTTTGTTTCCACATTTACTACTTCGATAAAATGCTTATCAATCAAATACTCAAGAAGCATGCTTAAGTCAACTGCATATAGATAAAGCTCCTCATGGTTCATAATATCGTGGATGGACCATTCATCTTTCTCAGCAAGCACATCTGCAAGATGGCTGATTCCTTGCTTAGTTCTTGAATGAATTAAAAATTCACTTGCAAGGAATAGAAGCTCCAGTCTCTTTTCGAGAGGCTCCTGGCTATTCACCAATTCTTCATATAGCTTCATTATTTCAGGTTCAATTTGCTTTACCTGATTCCAGACAGTTACCTCTGGATGGAATCCATTTTCGATAACAGCCAGCCTGGCCAGGTGATGAAGGGAATGAACAATATGGTTATAGGCATCGAAATAATGGCGATTTTCAAAAAAGGCTTTGCCATCCATATATCTTCTAATCAGCTTGGCAAACTCAAGACCCATTTTTAATTTTCGCCCATAAAACGGAAACTCTCTTAATTCCACCTTCAGGTTATGAATATATTCATTTCGATCAAATAAAACTTTCCCATTATAGAGCCAGTCAAAGATCTTTCGGTTCGTCCCCAGCAGGATCCATTCACGAAGCTGCTTGTCTGTCACGATATGAAGAGCAGCCTTTTTATCTTTATATGTGTAATGTTTTACAAACACAGGTTCATCTGCTTCCTCTACAAGGATCAGCAGTACAGCATCAAATGTATCAGTAGCAGGAATCGCTTTATGCAGTTTTTCGGTCATAATCACGCCAAGAGTGTTTGTCTGGCTTGCCCGTTCTTGATATATAGGACGGAGAATATCTTCCATCATAATTCCTCCATTTTATTGATAGCGTATATCTTCGACAATTATAAATGAAATCCTTCCTAAATGTGAGACATTTTTCGACACCATTCTATATTAATATTTATTTAAGCAAAAGGAGTATGGTATAGTTAGTTTTTAGGAGGGAGCAGAATGGCTAAGTACTCAAATAAAATCAATAAGATTCGTACATTTGCCCTTAGTTTAATTTTTATCGGATTTATCGTTATGTATCTCGGAATATTCTTTAGGAATTCCGCTCTTCTCATGACAATATTTATGCTTCTTGGAATGCTCTGCATTCTTGCTAGCACCGGTGTATATTTTTGGATCGGCATGCTTTCAACAAAAACCGTGCAGGTGGTTTGCCCTAATTGCGGAAAACATACAAAGATGCTTGGCCGCGTTGATATGTGCATGTACTGTAATGAACCTTTAACGCTCGATCCAAAACTTGAGGGCGTTGAATTTGATGAAAAATACAACAAAAAAAATACGAAGCAGAGCTGATTTATCTCCTGCTTCATACTCAAGTTCAAGAATGACCGGCTAAATGACAGCCGGTTTTTTTAATAGAAAAATAAAAAGCCGACAGCACACAGCCGGCAGCTTTAAATAATTTATTAGTGAGCTTCTTTACTTGCACATTCCGGACACGTTCCGTAAATCTCCATTCTATGATGGCTAATTTTAAAACCTGTAACATGTGAAGCAAGGTGCTCTACTTCATCAAGACCAGGATAGTGGAAGTCTACAATCTTGCCGCAGCTTTCACATATGACATGATAATGATGAGTGGTTACAAAATCGAAGCGGCTAGATGCGTCACCATATGTCAGTTCCTTTACCAGGCCAACCTCACGGAATACTCGTAAATTATTGTAAACTGTTGCCACACTCATATTTGGAAATTTACCCTCTAATGCTTTGTATATATCGTCAGCAGTAGGGTGTGACATGGAGTTTATTAAATATTCAAGTATCGCATGACGCTGCGGAGTGATACGGACTCCAGTGTCTTTTAAAGTATCCAGCGCCTCTTTTAATTCCATATGCGCCACCGCCATGCACCTCTTTTCCAACAAATATTCTTACTTTATAATCTTTATAAATAGTGTACTAATTTTTTACCACATTTGTCAATATTACAAACTCCTTAATAAAGGGAATCAACTCTTTTCAGAGTGAAGCGATTGCTCACCAGAACCTAAATGATGATTGACAAATCGGGCAGCAACAAACAGCAGATCTGACAATCGGTTCAGGTATACTAAAACGAGCGGATTCAATTCTTCGCCGAGTGAGACCGCACATCGTTCCGCTCTCCTCGCCACCGTTCTAGCCACATGGAATGCAGCTCCCGAAGGATGACCGCCGGGTAATATAAAGTTATTAAGCTCTGCAAGGTCAGCTTCCCACTCATCAATTTGCTTTTCCATGAAGGTGATATCCTCTTCTTTTATCGTCCATTTAACTTCTTTTCCAGCAGGCGTTGCCAGCTCTGCTCCTGCATGAAACAGGTCTGTCTGCACTTTATGAAATACCTGTTCCACTTTTTCTTTGCCGCTGAAATACTCACTTTTTAGATAGCTTAAGGCCATTCCAATCATTGAATTTGCCTCATCACATGAGCCGTAAGCCTCAACGCGAATGTCATTTTTACCGACTCTCTGCCCGTATATTAATGACGTTGTTCCCTTATCTCCCGTTTTTGTATAAATCCTCATCTTAATACCCTCTTTCAAAATCGATCACGTTAATATAATCTTTGTTATTTTTTATATATGTATGAAGGTTATGCTTAAAAATTTCAAAAGATCTGGGCAAATAGCTTTTTGTTCTGCTTGGTAAATGAGGAGTGACTGTACTTCCTTCAATACTCCATAATGGATGCCCTTTAGGCAGAGGCTCTCTTTTTCAAAAACATCCAGGCAGGCATGTGAAATTCGGTTATTTTTTTCAAGTGCACTTTTTCCTCGGCATAAATAATAAATATAAAAAAAACGAACCTGTTCAGGTCCGTTTCGAAAAAGTATCTGAGGAGGTATGCCCTAATAAAATGATATGCAAAACTTGTTCTTAGGAATGGACAAAAGCCTTGTTCCGTTAAAAAATAGGCAACCCATTTACAGCTAGGCCAGATTCTCCTTAATATATTCCAGTGCCTCCTCGACATGCCCTTTTACCTTCACCTTGCGCCACTCTTTAACCAGTTTGCCTTCCTGGTCAATAATAAAAGTGGAACGCTCAATGCCCATATATTCTTTTCCGAAGTTCTTTTTCAGTTTCCAGACACCGTACGCCTCTGCCGCTTTATGGTCCTCATCTGAAAGCAGCAGGAAAGGCAATCCATGCTTTTCAATAAACTTCTCATGCCTGCTGAGGGGATCGGGGCTAACTCCTAAAACGACTGCGTTCACTTCTGCAAAATTCTCATGCCGGTCCTTGAAATCACATGCCTGAGTTGTGCAGCCAGGCGTCATGTCTTTTGGGTAAAAATAAAGAACAATATTTTTCCCGCGGTAATCTGATAGCTTTATTTTTTCACCATTGCTGGCCGACAGTTCAAAATCCGGTGCCAATTCTCCAATTGAAATTGTCATCTTTTATTCCTCCTGTTGGATAATTTTCTTACTCTAAGCCTATCCAACTTTTTGTTCAAAAACAACTCCTGGCATTATGGAGCCCGGTCACCTGCATCAAATACCACCCTGGCTACAAATGCTGCAGGGATCACATAGCCAATCAAAGCCTCCATTACCGCGATCAGCCTCCCTATTCCAATAGGACTGATATCTCCATACCCAACCGAAAAAAGGGTTACCGCACTAAAATAAAAGCCCGTCTCCAGTCTTTCGAGGAAACCAGTTTCCATATAGTCAGTGCCATCCATTAAAACCACCAGCCCATGTAAATCAAGCCAAATATATATCAGGCCAAACCCAATCATAATCGTTGCATACAAACTTATTAGATAAAGAAAATTCTCAACAGAAACCCATCTTCCTTTTATCTTGGCGGATGAAAAAAGAGTCTGCAGACTCATGATCATGCACAGCACAATTAAAATCAGCGATAAATAAAATGCCATACTGCACCTCATTTCGAAATGCTTTTCAATTCATTTATACGCTTATGGCCAGTCCTGTATGACAGCCTGTCTCTGAAACGTCTTTCTGCTTATAGCCAGAATTTCTTCCCATAAAAAAAGCCAGGTTTTTAACCCGGCTTTAATTGCCCGCACCGCGATAACGCTTAACACCCGAATTCCAAGTCAGGATTGAAATGCCGAAAAATACTATACCGATTACAGGCGTTAAAAAGGAATACAAAAACCATTCCTCTTTCCCCAAAAAGTATGAAGCAGGATATACACCAACAAAGGCAAACGGAAGCACCCAGGTTAAGACGAAGCGTATGACACTGTTATAAATATCAACCGGATACCTTCCATAATTCCCGATGTTGTACATCATCGGCATGATTGATGTTCTGGCATCCGCCCAAAAGCTGATGCAGGCAATCATGACAAAGATGCCTCCGTACACAAGCATTCCACCTATCACAAATATGAAGAATAAGAATGGATCTGTCCAGGTTATCTCTAACCCAAGACTGTTACCGGCGTAAATCATAACCGCAATTCCAGTAACAGCCCCAAAAAGAGATTCAAGTTCCATCCGTTCTAAAACGATTTGGAATAGACTATGGATCGGGCGGGTCAAAATCCTATCGAGTTCTCCTTTTACAATATACCTCTCATTAAAATCCCAGATATTAAAGAAAGATGAAAACAGTGCATAGGGAACAAGGAAAAATCCGTAAATAAAGATAATTTCATCCCTTGTCCAGCCCCCAAGGAGATTTGTATGGCCAAAGACGACTAAGATAAAAATTAAATTAACTGCCTGAAATAATAGATCTGAAAAGATCTCAACAAATAAATCTGCACGGTACTGCATTCTTGTTTTCATATATTGGGCGACATATTGAAAGAAAATAGTTATATAAAACATCTGTCACCCTCCTTGAATAATGAGCTGTTTTTTCGCTATGATCCACAAAACCTGAATTGGTATGATTAGAACAATCACCCATACACCCTGCATCACGATCGCCTGAACGGCTTCAGTATTCGAAAAACTATTAGTAAAAATCATACTCGGCACATAGCTGATCCCCTGAAAGGGGAGAAATCTTAACACATCCTGTGCCCATAACGGAAAAAAGCTGATAGGAATCAGAAGGCCGGAAAAGAGATCAATTACAACTCTTTTCGCCCGGATAAGCCCAGTATTATTAAATAAGAAGAAAGTGGTAATACCTGTCAGCAAATTAATTTGCGTATTTATAAGAAAACTTAATAAAATCGATGCAGCAAAGAAAATCCAGGTAGTCCAATCAGCAGAAAATTGGAGCGGAAAAATAAACGAGACAATGACCATTCCCGGAACCGAGAAAAAGAAGAGGCGGAATATCCCTTCTCCCAATCCCTGCATCGTTTTCATGCCCAAATAATTATATGGGCGGATCAGTTCCACCGCTACTTTACCTTCTTTAATTTCAGCAGCCATTTCCCGATCTATATTATTAAAGTAAAATGCCCTCGCCATCCAGGCTACAGCCACATATGTCGACATCTGGATCACAGACATTCCCTCAATCGCATCTTTTCCTCCATAAATGGCGCTCCACAAGAAATAGTAAGCGCCAATATTAATGCTGTATATCAGAATGCCTGTATAGTAATTCGTTCGGTAGGCAAGCATCATCAAAAAGCGGATCCGAATCATTTCTATATATTTATCCACAGGAACACCCCCCCGATATAAATAAATCCTTTCATTAAGAGATCCCCCGGTCATAAATTTTTCTAATTATTTCCTCAGTTGAAGTTTCTTTAATATTGATGTCTTTCACTTTCAATTCCGCCACGACTTTAGCTATCAGCAGGGAAATCAGTTCATCATTATCCTCTGCAAAGGCTGTAAAGATCGCTTCTTTCTCATCCTTCTCCCATTTCACTTCCGATGATGCCGTTATTTTGTTTAAGTCACTAAGATCCACTTCTTCAAGAAATTGAAATTCTATTTCCTTCCCTTCTCCCCATTTTTCCTTAAGGCTTTTTAAAGCCCCATCATAGATGATTTTCCCGTCATCTAGCATAACCACGCGTTCGCATAGCGCCTCAATATCCGACAGATCATGAGTAGTAAGCAGGATGGTTGTATTATATTTTTCATTAATTTCTTTTAAAAACTCCCTGATTTTTAACTTAACAAGTACATCAAGCCCAATTGTCGGCTCATCCAAGAACAGCAGCGGCGGATTATGGATGAGTGCTGCTGCCAGTTCACACCTCATTCTCTGCCCGAGTGAAAGCTTCCGGACCGGCTTATCTAGCAGTGGTTCAATATCTAAGGTTTTGATAACATGCGCCATATGGCTGTTGTATTGCTCATCAGTAACTTTATACACCTTCTTGAGCAGCCTGAAGGATTCCTGTACAGCAATATCCCACCAAAGCTGAGATCTCTGGCCGAAGACCACTCCAATCGTGCTGACGAATTTTTCACGGTCTTTATGAGGGTTCATTCCATTCACAATCACTTCACCGCTGGTTGGGGTTAGAATCCCCGTCAGCATTTTTATGGTGGTTGATTTCCCTGCTCCATTTTCACCAATATACCCAACCATTTCCCCTTGCTTTACAGTGAAACTGATATTGTTAACCGCTGGCACAATCTTATAATTCCTTGTAAGCAAATCACGGAAAGCACCTTTTAATCCTGAGCGGCTTGAATAAGCTTTAAACTCCTTCTTTAAGTTCCTTACTGTTATTGCATCATTCATCATTACTCCTCCTGCCGATTAATGCCCTAATGAAATAGTTTAGACAAACAGCGCATTCTTCACAACTAGATTGCTCCATTTACGCTTTCTAAAATACAGAATAGTCCGCCTTCCTTTTAGATTGGACGAAGCCCCTTCCAAACATGTTAAAATAATGATGAACTTATAATTGGATTCTATCAGGAGGATTAACATGCAATTTACTAATTCTGAACGGCTGCATAAACAGGCTTTAGAACATATTGTCGGAGGAGTGAACAGTCCTTCCCGCTCCTATAAAGCTGTTGGCGGCGGCTCGCCGGTTGCAATGGAACGTGCGCAGGGCGCTTATTTCTGGGATGTGGACGGCAATCAGTATATCGATTATCTTGCTGCGTACGGTCCCATCATTACCGGACATGCCCACCCCCATATTACAGAAGCAATAAAAACAGCAGCTGAGCGCGGAGTATTATATGGAACTCCTACACCTCATGAAGTGAAATTCGCGGAAATGCTAAAGGAAGCAATGCCTAATTTGGATAAAGTCCGCTTTGTGAACTCAGGAACTGAAGCGGTCATGACCACGATCCGTGTTGCAAGAGCCTATACAGGCAGGGACAAAATCATTAAATTTGCAGGCTGCTATCACGGCCATTCCGATCTTGTACTGGTTGCTGCAGGTTCAGGGCCGTCGACACTTGGAACCCCTGACTCTGCCGGGGTTCCAAAGAGCATTTCCCAGGAAGTGATCACAGTTCCTTTCAATGAAATCGAACCATATAAGGAAGCGCTGGAAAAATGGGGCGACCAAATCGCTGCCGTCCTGGTTGAACCGATTGTCGGCAACTTTGGAATTGTTGAACCTAAACCAGGGTTTTTGGAACAGGTTAACGAATTAACACATGCAGCCGGTGCACTAGTCATTTATGATGAAGTCATCACAGCTTTCCGGTTTATGTATGGCGGCGCACAGGACCTGCTGGGTGTAAAACCGGACTTGACAGCTATGGGGAAAATCATTGGAGGCGGCCTTCCAATCGGTGCGTATGGCGGAAAAAAGGAAATCATGGAAACAGTAGCTCCGTTAGGTCCTGCATATCAAGCCGGTACAATGGCTGGTAATCCAGCTTCGATTCTGTCAGGAATTGCATGTCTCGAAGTATTGAAACAGCCGGGTGTCTATGAATATCTGGACCAACTTGGCGAAATGCTTGAAAAAGGCATTTGCTCAGCTGCTGAAGAACATAACATTCCAATAACAATTAACCGATTAAAGGGTGCCCTGACAATTTACTTTACAGAAGAAAAAGTTGTGAATTATGAGCAGGCGGAAAATACAGATGGAGAAATGTTCGCAAAATTCTTCAAACTGATGCTCAATCAGGGAATAAACCTGGCTCCATCAAAATATGAAGCATGGTTTATGACAATCGCGCATACCGAGGAAGATATCCAAGCAACGATTCACGCAGTACAAAATGCATTTCAGCAATTAAAAGGCGAATAAATATTCATATTTTTATACATTAACGGGAGCAGAAATGCTTCCGTTTTCTTTAACTCCAATAATGAAAACGTTTACAAACAAGGCGATTTTTTATTCATAAACCAATGTCCTCCTTTAAATCATATCCAACTTTTTGTATAAATAATTGATTTCTGAAAATTCATATGATATGATAGGAGAAATCTTTTGTGTAAGAGCGGATTACGCTGACATAAAGAGTTAATAATTTTATTAGCCTGTCCCGAATAATCTAACTATTCATTTAATAAATGCCTATGCATTTATCCTTTCAAAACAAGATTAACTTTGCAGTAGCCTCATTTAAAACCCGTAAACATTAAATTTTTATAGATTACTATTTTTCAGGAGGTGAACGGCTTTAAGGCACAGCCTTATTTTCAGCCGAATTTTATGACATTACAGCAATGGAGTCCTTCACTTTTTACAGAGTTTCACCGCCAGGAGCACGATGCGTGCGGCATTGTTTCTGCAATGGAGAAAAAGAAAGTCCCAACCCGCGAAAATATTTTCAGCTGCATCAACGCACTTGTTACGATGAATCACCGTGCCGGTTTTATAAATGGAGAAGGCGACGGCGTAGGGATTCATATTGATATCCCGAGAGAGCTGTGGAAAGAAAAGTTAAAGGAAGCAGGAGCAGATCCTAAAGCAGCAGAAAAGGAAGGATTTGTCGTTGGACATGTGTTCATGTCCAGAAAGCAGGATACTGAATCACTTAAAGCCATTTTGCTGCAAAAGCTTGCTGACGCAAAACTAATGGTTATTTATGCATCTGACGAAGTAACTGAGTCGTCAGCTTTAGGTCCCATTGCCATTCAGGAGAATCCTGTATTCTGGCAGTTTGCCTGTTTAGCAGAGGAAACTGGAGGGGAGCTTTCAAAAAAGCTGTTTGAATTGATTGTTGACTTTGAAGAAGACGAACATGTTCATGTCGCTTCCCTAAGCCAGTATCATGCTGTATACAAAGTAATGGGAGCGGGAGACATTCTGCCTAAATACTACCATGATTTAGCAAGCCCTCTTGTTGCTTCAACAATGACTCTTGGGCACAATCGCTACTCCACTAACACATTATCAAGCTTTTTCCGCGTACAGCCTTTTAGTGTGTTAGGACATAACGGAGAAATCAACACGATTGCCAAACTCAGGGATGAAGCCAAAATGGTTGGCGTTCCGCTTGTAAAAGACGGCAGTGACTCTCAGGATCTGAGCAGGACACTTGAAACGTTTATCTGCAGGGATGGCTATACCCTCTTTGAAGCAATGGATGTCATGTTCCCGCCTATCGTGAATGAAATCAAGTCATACCCTGATCACCTTCAGGATATGTACGCCTATATCCGTGAAGCATGGGGACATTTTGCTCAAGGTCCAGCAGGAATTATTTCCCGATTTGCCGATGAGGCTGTTTTCAGTGTCGATGCGCTGGGTCTCCGCCCGCTTTGGATGCTGGAAACTGAAAGTTCCTATCTGTTCTCTTCTGAGCCTGGCATCATCCCATCCAGTGAATATGTAAATGAACCTAAGCCGCTTTCACCGGGTGAAAAGGTTGGTTTAAAATGGGACGGCGATACACTTGCCGTTTACGAACACAGCCATTACCAGGCTGAAGTTTTTGACAGATTTTCAAAGAGAGTGGACGCTGAAAACTTCCGGATTCGCCTGCAATCTCCTAAACTGGAGAAAACCATCTCAGTAAACTATCCGGATAAGATTCATAACGGGCAGTATAAAGCCTTCGGCTGGGAGAGAGACCATGTCCAGCTTGTCGAGCAAATGGCAGAAAAAGGAGCGGAGCCAATTCGTTCTCTTGGACACGACTCCCCTTTAGCAGCACTAAATCCTCAGCGGAAAAACATCGCTGATTTTATTAAGGAAAGTGTTGCTGTCGTTACAAACCCTGCCATTGACCGTGACCGGGAAACTGAGCATTTCTCAACCCGCACGATTATCGGCCAGCGTCCTTCATTATTTGAAAAACAGGAGCCAGGGGCAGTAATTGAATTGCAGACTCCTATTTTAATAGAGGGCAAGGCAGGCTTTGAATGTTCCGATGAACTTAATCAGCCGACCTACGATCAGGTAACCTGCTTCTATCAGGAACAAAAGCTGATATCTTATCTGTCTACCACATTTAATAAAGATGAAACGGTAAAAGAAGCATTGGACCGCTTATCAGCAGAAGCAGTTGATGCTGTCAAAAATGGCAAAACCCTGCTTGTACTCGATGACGCCAATGCTCATCAGGAGGATGCTTACTGGATTGATCCGCACCTTGCCGTCTCTGCAATCGATCAAGCTCTGGTAAAAGAAGCTATACGCCGTGAATGTTCCCTATTACTGCGCTCAGCTTCAATCAGATCGCTTCATGATATCATCACAGCATTCGGTTTAGGCGCTGATATTATAAGTCCTTACTATATGTTTATGACAGTTCTAGGCGAATCTGAAACACCGCTGAAGAATCTTTACTCAGCTCTGACTAAAGGACTTGAAAAAGTCATTTCAACAATCGGCATTCATGAATTAAGAGGCTATGGACGTTTATTCTCTGCCATTGGTCTTCACGAAGAATTAGCCGAATATCTGAATATAGTAAATTTCTTCGGATCTAAGGAGCTTTCTTTTAGCTTTAGCGCTTTAAAGGAAGATGCTTTTGCAAGAGCAGAAGATTACCAGAATGAAAAAGAACGGATCGGAAAAACATTCAGCCTTTTCCCACGTATCTGGAAAGCGATCGGCGAAGTTGCCTCAACTGGTGACTACAATGCATATAAGGAAAAAATAACAGAACAGGAAGACCAGAATCCAACAACAATCCGTCATTTAACCGGATTTAAGGAAACTGATTCTCACCTAAATCCTGAGGATATCAGCTTGCATGTGGGCGAGCATGACCTGCCATTTGTCATCTCCTCCATGTCCTTTGGGTCTCAGAATGAAACAGCCTTCAGAGCCTATGCTGAAGGTGCTGACCGCTTGAACATGGTCAGCCTCAATGGAGAAGGCGGAGAAATTAAGGATATGCTTGGAAAATATCCGAGAACCCGCGGACAGCAAGTAGCATCAGGGCGCTTCGGAGTTAATGCAGAGCTCCTTAATTCATCCAACCTGCTGGAGATAAAAATTGGGCAGGGTGCAAAGCCGGGTGAAGGAGGTCACCTTCCTGGATCCAAGGTAACTGCAAAAATTGCAGAGGCACGTAATGCAACAATTGGATCGGATTTGATTTCACCTTCGAACAATCATGATATATACTCGATTGAAGATTTGGCACAGATGATTCACGAACTTAAAACAGCCAATGACAAAGCTAAAGTTGCTGTAAAGGTGCCGGTTGTACCAAATATTGGAACCATTGCAGTCGGTATTGCAAAAGCTGGCGCCGATATTATCACATTGAGCGGTTTTGACGGAGGTACAGGCGCAGCCAGAATTCATGCCTTGCAGCACGTAGGCCTTCCGGTTGAAATTGGTGTTAAGGCAGCCCACAATGCCCTGCTGGAAGCAGGAATCCGCGATAGTGTGGAGCTTTGGGCTGATGGCGGAATCAAGAGTGCAGCAGACGTATTGAAGGTTATGCTGCTAGGAGCTAACCGTGTAGGCTTCGGTACACTTTCCATGCTTGCTATCGGCTGTACGACATGCCGCGGCTGCCATCTTGATACTTGTCATGTCGGGATTGCAACACAAATTGATTCAGAAGCACAGGCGAAGGAACATGGCTTAAGAAGGTTTGTTCCACGCCAATTCGACCTTGCTGTCCAAGGCATTATGAACCTGTTTACTGCTTTTAGCAACGAACTGAAAGCATTGGCAGCTTCAATTGGTGTAAAAAACCTGCAGGATGCAGTAGGGCGTTCTGACCTGCTTGTACAGATTAAGGGGCAGGATCAGCTCGATCTTACTCACCTTCTGAAAACACTTGAAATCGGCCAATTCTCTATTCAGGAAACACCTGAAGCCCTGCAGGAAGCCCAGCTGCAGGTAGCTGTTGGAGCAGAGTATCTGGACGCAAGTGTGGAAGAATTACATCAGTCACGTGAGTTCCATAGCATCACTTCCGAGCAGCGTGTACTGGGAAGCCGGGTTTCCTGCCACCGTGTAAGAGACAGACTGGACGGTTCTTATAAAACTCTTCCGCAAGTTGATTTGAAATACAAGGGCGGATCCATCCCGGGCAATGGCCTTGGAGCTTACAACAGCTTCGGCATCAACATCGAAGTTGCTGGAGGAGCACAGGATGGCATCGGAAAAACTTCTTTCGGCGGACAAATTAAAATCTTTAAAGCAAAAGGCAAGAATGGCAAGTTTTACAATGGCTCTGTTGGTAAAGGCTTTGGTTATGGTGCTCAGCAAGGTTTGCTTGTGGCTCAAGGAAACGCTGACGCCCGTGCCGGAATCAGATTATCTGGAGCAGATATGATTATCGGCGGCCAGCTGCAAAAGCCGCTGCCTGAAAAAGAATACGGCAATATCGGTTCACATGCCAATATTAAAGGGTTTGCCTTTGAGTATATGACTAATGGCCGAGGCCTGGTCCTGGGCGATGCTGGTCCATGGATCTGCGCAGGAATGACAGGCGGTGTTGTTTACTTAAGACATCAGCCGGAAATGGGCTTAACAAAAGAAGCCATCCAGCGCAGAATTGCCAAGGGAGCAAAAGTCTCTGTTACTTCTCTATCCGATAAAGGAAAGGAAGATGTAAAAGACCTGCTTGGCCAATACGTTGCATTGCTTAAAGATCAAGGCCAGGAAAAAGAAGCTTCAAAGCTTGCTTCCCTTCTTAATCATCCGGAAGACCACTTCGTTCAAGTCATTCCGGTTAAAGAACAGGCAGATCCTTCTGTTTCCACAGAGTGATGATCTGCACCAATCAAGCCCCATCCGTTTATGCGGATGGGGCTTTAAGTTTTAGTTTGGCTTCTTTATTCTGTTTTGGCACAACTCTTTAGTTCCCTTTACTGCTTCTGTGCCTCGTCCAGCGGCACTATTCCGTTGCTTTAGTTCCTTTCGTTGCTTTTAGTTCCTTTCACTGTTTCCACAATTCGCCCAGCGGCACTATTCCGCTCCTTGTGTTCCATTCGCTGTTTCCATGCTGCCTCAGCGGCACTATTATCCGTTCTCTTGAACTTTTCACATCATTTAGGCACCCTTACCTTTTTTAATAACTTTTTATAAAAATTTCATGAAAATGCCCCTTGAACTTCTTTCCATATCCCTGTATAGTACAATATTGTTTAATAATGAGCAAAACCGTTTAAAGTATGTATAATTACTGTAATTACGGTTTAATTCAAGTTGCTTTTTAATGAGCCATAAGATAAAAAAATCTTAAAGAAAGAAAGGACATTTATTGTATGAAACTTGGCGCCCGCATACTTAAGACGGGAATCGCAATCATTCTATCTCTTTTATTATCGGAACTTTTTCATCTGCCTGCCCCTATCTTTGCTGGAATAGCAGCTATTTTTGCCGTTCAGCCGACTATTTACAGATCTTATCTTTCTATTGTTGAACAGATCCAGGGAAATGCGATCGGTGCATTAATTGCCGTGATATTCGTGCTTTTATTCGGCAACGATGTATTCATCATAGGTCTGGCAGCTATCATTGTTATTACGATCAATCTAAAGCTTAAAATCGAAAATACGATTGGCCTGTCACTAGTAACCCTGATTGCCATAATGGAAACACCAGGCGATACTTTTTTGCAGTTTGCACTTATTCGTTTTTCAACCATAATGCTTGGTGTATTATCAGCTTTTATTGTTAACCTTGTCTTCCTGCCTCCTAAATATGAGAATAAGCTTTACTTTAAAATATCCAATAACACAGAGGAAATTACTAAATGGATCAGGTTAAATATACGGCATGCATCTGAGCACAAGCTGCTGAAAAACGATATTGATAAAATGAAAGAAAGCAATGTGAAGCTTGATCAGCTGTATTTAATGTATAAAGAGGAAAGAAATTATTTTAAACGAAATGATCTGGTTAAATCCAGAAAACTCGTTATATATAGGCAAATGATCTCGACTGTTAAACGCTCTCTGGAAACGTTAAAAAAGCTTCACCGCTATGAAAATGATCTGCAGCAAATGCCAGAAGAATTTCAGCATGCAGTTCAGCAGCAGCTTGATATTCTTATCCATTATCATGAACACGTCATGCTTAAATTTATTGGGAAAGTTCGGCCCAATGTAGTGTTTGAGGAAGGCGATTTCAGCCTTAGCAGAAAGGAACTGGTGAACCTTTTCCTGGCTCAGCAAAAAGAGTATGAACATGATGAAGAGTCCATTCTCCCGCATATCATGCAAGTTGTATCAGCTATTGTTGATTACGATGAACATGTGGAGCACCTTGATAAACTGATATCCAGTTTTCAGGCATATCATAAAGAGGAAAATGAGGTTTCAATACCGGAGAACGCCGAATAGACCGGGGTATATGATATACGATTCATAGGAAAAAGCAGCTGATTTCAGCTGCTTTTTTGTTAGTTCTTCATTCTTGGATCAAGTGCATCCCTTAATCCGTCACCCATTAAGTTAAAACCTAGAACCGTAAGCATAATCGCAAGCCCAGGGAAAATCATCGTCCATGGAGCTTGTATTAGATATGCCTTAGCATCAGAAAGCATTTTTCCCCACTCAGGATTTGGAGCCTCAGCACCGAGACCAAGGAATCCAAGGGCCGCACATTCAATGATTGCAGTGGCGATGGCAAGTGTTCCCTGTACAATAATCGGAGCCATGCTATTAGGCAGCACATGCCTGAAGAGAATCCGGCTGTTGCTCATTCCGATCGCTTTTGCGGCCATTATATATTCCTCCTGTTTGACACTCAGCACCCTTGAACGGATAAGTCTGCCAAAGTTAGGAATATTGATTACCGCAATGGCAATCAGGGCATTTCTCAATGATGGGCCAAGCACTGCCACAATCGCAATGGCCAGCAAGATGCTTGGGAAAGCAAGCATGATATCAAAAATGCGTGAGATAATTGTATCAACCCATTTGCCATAATATCCCGCCACCACACCTAAAAGGCAGCCAACTACAATAGATCCGATTACGGCCAGAAACCCTACCCATAAGGAGATCCTTGCACCATAAACAACCCTTGAGAAGATATCCCTGCCGAAGTCATCCGTTCCAAACCAATGCTCGCCTGATGGCGCCTGAAGCCTTTTTGACAGCATTTGTTCATTAATTCCCTGCGGCGCAATAAGCGGTGCAAATACAGCAAGAAGAACGAAAAATAATACAATAATGGTGCCGATTAAAGCCAGTTTATTTTTTCTAAAGCTCCTCCATGCTTCCACCCAGGGGGAAACTGCTTTTTCTTCAGCTGGCATAATAGGCGGCTGAAGGTCTTTTTGTGTTGAAAGTTCCAAGTACGTTCCCCCTCCTTAATTATATTTAATCCGCGGATCAATTGCTGCATACAGCAAGTCCACCACTAGATTGATCATGACAAAGATAAATGCAATGATAAGTATGCCTGACTGGATAACAGGATAGTCCCGATAGTTGATAGCCTCATAAATATATCGTCCGATTCCCGGCCAGCTGAAAATTGTTTCAGTTAAAATGGCGCCTCCCAGCAATAATCCCATTTGAAGACCGATAATCGTAAGAACAGGAATGATGGCATTCTTTAATGAGTGCTTATAAACAACCCAGAACATTCTCAAGCCTTTGGCCCTCGCTGTTCTGACAAAATCGGATCTCATTACTTCAAGCATCGTAGAACGGGTAATCCTCGCAATGATCGCCATTGGGATGGTCGCCAAGGCAAATGCCGGCAGAATCAGGTGTCTGATGACATCCCAGAATTGATCGATTCTTCCCTGCAAGAGAGTATCGATCATATATATGTTCGTTATGGCCTCAATCGGATTTCTTACTTCTTCCCTTCCCGATGTAGGAAGCCAGTCCAGCTTTATGGCAAACGCCCATTGTTCCATTAAGCCAAGCCAGAAGATTGGCATGGAAACACCAATAAGTGCAAGCACCATTGCCACATAATCAAACCATGAATTCTGATACCATGCACTGATGATTCCGGCATTCACACCGATAAAAACAGCAATTAACATGGCAACGAATGTAAGTTCAATTGTTGCAGCCAGATACGGCCAAATTTCCTGGCTTATTTCTGTTTTTGTACGGAGTGATTCTCCAAGGTCCCCCGTAAAAAGCCCGCCAAGATATGTAAAATATTGAAGGTACCAAGGCTGATCAAGCCCCAGCTGCTTCGTTAATTCCTCTACTGCTTCTTTTGTTGCCAATTGTCCCAAGATAATCTGTGCCGGATTACCAGGAATTGCCCGAATCATAAAAAAGACGATAAGGGAAAGCCCCAGCAGAACTGGAATAAGGGAAAACAAACGCTTTAGTGTATAGGACAGCATTGCCATTTCACCTCTCTTGAAGGTTATCTAAAATTGTTGGAATAGAAAAGGGAGCTACAGAACTGTACTCCCTTTTCCTTGAATATAAGAAGTATAATTATCTCACTTGAAAAGCATCTTATTTAAATTCTACAGTTGCCAGTAAATCCGAACCTGTTGGATGCGGCTTGAAGCCTGTGATATCAGCCTTGCCCGCAAGGATAGGTCTTGAGTGGACAAGCGGAATCCACGGAGCATCTTCTTTGATCAGAACCTGAGCCTGTTTGTAAAGCTCTTCACGCTCTGCCTGGTCTGCACTAGCCTGAGCTTTTACAAGCAATTCATGTACCTCAGGATTTTCATAGTAAGTGTAGTTGTTGGAGCCGATGCTGTCCTGGTCTAGAAGCACATATAGGAAGTTATCAGCATCCCCATTGTCGCCAGTCCATCCTAATAGGAATGTATCAGCTTCACCATTCTTTGCTTTATCCAGGTAAGTACCCCACTCATAAGTAACGATTTTTGCCTTTACGCCAATTGCATCAAAGTTGGCTTGAAGTGCTTCAGCCACTTTTTGTCCGTCCGGCATATATGGTCTAGGAACCGGCATTGCCCAAAGTTCCATTTCAAATCCATTTTCATATCCTGCTTCTTTTAAAAGTTCTTTAGCCTTTTCAGGATCGAATTCATAATCTACAACATCATCGTTGTAACCCGCTACTACTGAAGGCATAGGGTTTTTCGCGGGCTCAGCTGCACCAGCATAGAAGGCATCAATTAGAGCTTGCTTATCGACTGCATAGTTTAATGCCTGGCGGACTTTTTTATCTTTTAATGGTCCGCGAGTACTTGTTAACCCGAGATAAGCTACGTTTAAGGATGGACGTTCAAAAGTTTGAAGATCCGGATTTCCTTCAATTTGGCCAATATCACTGAAGTTAACACCATCGATTAAGTCTACTTCGCCTGTAGCCAATGCATTTAGACGCGCAGAGTTTTCTGGAATGACACGGAAGATAACCTCATCAAGCTTTGGAAGACCTTCCTGCCAGTATTCTTCATTTTTCACAAGAGTGATGCGGTCATTTGCTTTGTATTCCTTAAATACAAATGGTCCTGTCCCAACCGGGTTGTGAAGGAATTTTTCACCGTGCTTTTCAACAGCAGCCGGGCTTGCAATTCCAAATGGAGACATTGCAAGGTTCTTTAAGAATGGTGCAATTGGCTTGTTTAAAGTAAATTCAACTGTGTAATCATCTACAGCTTTTACTTCAGAGATCTTGTCTCCAAACTGAGAGTTATAGTAATAGAACTGCTCAGCGTTTCCAGCTTTCCATCTTTCAAAGTTGAAGACAACCGCTTCGGCATTAAAATCAGTTCCATCGTGGAACTTTACACCTTCACGAAGCTTTAATGTATGCTTTAGCCCGTCTTCACTTGTTTCCCATTCAGTAGCAAGGCCAGGCTGAATTTCTGTATCCTGCTCACCAAATTCAATCAAAGTTTCATAGATGTTTTTTGTTACTTTAAAAGATTCACCTTCTGTTGTGATAGCGGGATCAAGCGAAGTTGAGTCACCGCCGCGGCCAAATACTAATGTGCCGCCTGAAGACGTTTCTTCTGTATCTGTACCTTTCTCATTATCCTTTTCGTCTTTCGTTCCGCTGCTTGAGTTGCTGCTGCAGCCGGCAAGAGCCAGTGACAGAAGCAAAGCTGCAACAAGGAACCAAATGCCATTGCGCTTCTTCATTGTTTTCCCCCTTTTTTCTTTTGCCGGTATCGGCTATTTACATATTTATCATCCATGCAGCCCTGCCCTTTTTATAGCTCAGCTATAAAGATGACAGGCTGCAAAGTGACCTGGTTCAATTTCCTTCAGCTGCGGCCTCTCTGTTTGGCAGATCTCCATGCATTCTTTGCATCTAGTATGGAATGCACATCCAGCTGGCGGATTCTGCGGACTTGGAATGTCCCCTGTTAATAGCTCCCTGTCTTTCTTTAAAGTCGGGTCAGGGATTGGAACTGCACCAAGCAAAGCCTTTGTATACGGATGGAGCGGTTTATCGTAGAGCTGGTCAGATGTTGTGATCTCAACTAGTCTCCCAAGATACATAACACCAACTCTATCACTAATATGTTTAACTACCCCGAGATCGTGGGCAATGAATATATACGTCAGCTGGAATTCCTTTTGCAGATCTTCCAGCAGGTTGAGGACCTGCGACTGAATGGATACATCAAGAGCTGAAACAGGCTCATCTGCAATGATCAGCTTAGGCTTGGTCATTAATGCTCTTGCAATTCCAATCCTCTGCCTTTGGCCACCGCTGAATTGATGCGGATAGCGTTTTGCATGGTAGCTGCTGAGGCCGACAACCTCAAGCATCTCCCTAACCCGCTGTTTCCGCTCTTCTTTATTACCGATGCCGTGGACAATGAGAGGCTCCTCCAAAATCTGCTCAACTGTATGGCGCGGATTTAAGGAAGCAAAAGGATCCTGGAATACCATCTGCATTTCCTTTCTCATTTTTCGCATCTCCGCTGAGTTTAGAGCAGTCAAATCCTTGCCTTCAAAAACTACTTTACCCTCTGTTGGCTCTATCAGGCGCATCAGCATTCTGCCTGTGGTTGATTTGCCGCATCCTGATTCACCAACCAATCCGAGCGTTTCCCCTTTATTAACGAAGAAGCTGATATCGTCAACCGCTTTCACATCACCTTGTTTTCTTCCAAACAGACCCCCGGTTACTGGAAAATACTTTTTTAACTGATTAACTTCCAACAGTACTTCGGTCATTAATGACACCCCCAGACTCATGCAGGAAACAGCGCACAGTATGCTGTTCTGCTTTTTCGACATTGTAAAGCGGAGGACTTTCCGTCATGCATCGGTCATGAACAAATTCACAGCGCGCTGCAAAACGGCATCCAGTCTTGATGGAGCCCGGTTTTGGGACATTTCCAGGTATGGAATATAGACGCTCCTTCTTTTCTCTTACATCAGGCACAGATTGAAGAAGTCCTTGGGTATAAGGGTGCTTCGGGTTTTTGAATATCTCTTCTACCGGAGCTTCTTCCACTATCTTCCCGGCATACATAACAATTACTCTTTCACAGACTTCGGCAACGACCCCTAAATCATGAGTGATCATAATAATGGCTGTATCCAGTTTTTCATTAAGATCCTTCATTAGAGATAGAATCTGGGCCTGGATTGTCACGTCCAAAGCGGTCGTCGGCTCATCCGCAATCAAAAGGCGCGGATGGCAGGACAAAGCCATGGCAATCATTACCCTTTGCCTCATTCCCCCTGACAGCTGATGGGGGTATTCCTTCATAATCTGCTCTGCCCTTGGCAGTCCAACAAGCTTCAGCATTTCAATTGCCTGCTGGCTCGCTTCCTTCTTTTTTAATTTTTTATGTAATTTGATTCCTTCTACCAGCTGATCTCCAATTGTAAATAACGGATTTAATGAAGTCATCGGCTCCTGGAAAATCATAGCCACTTCATTGCCTCTTAGTTCACGCATTCTTTTTTCTGCCGTGCCGTACACGACGACGACGCCGCCGTAGACGTAGCAGCCGGTGTAGCCGGGCGTGTAGCCGACGTAGACGAC